>JAVVFR010000292.1:0-2896 GCA_032250595.1 Bacteroidales bacterium
GCCTTGTTTTGTGTCTCCTCGTGTCTTTCTTCTCCTCACTATCGAGATCCTCGATCTCAATAGGGTTTAATGCTTGCTGATCAAGGATTTTGTATATAAGATCTTGCTTCTTTAAGCCTTCAATTCGTTTGATCTTAAGTTTCTTAGCAATCTCTTTTAGCTCAGAAACCAGTTTGCTGTTCAACTCAATAATGTCGTACATGAATAAAAATTTGGTAAATAAATAGAGTATTTAAATTTCTGTTTGCAGAAAATACGTGTTTTAGATGGAATATTTCTATGAGATAAATTGAATAGAATTTTCGCTTGTCACGAATATTTGTGCAAATATATAAAATCCTGATGAAAAACAATGTTTTTTGTTGTTTTTTTTTTCAATAATAATACCGTTGAAATCAGAATGAGAGATAATAAAAATATACAACTATTTAAACAGAGTGGCTTTTCTATTGAAGAACATGTGCTTTCTGCAATATTTCATGCGGTAAACTTCACTTCATTGTTTCGCAAAATAAAAAAATCTTATTTTTGTAAAAAAAACTATGATACAACGTATTCAAACATTATTGTTGCTATTGGCAGTAGTAAGCTGTATAACAGCTGTCTTTCTACCTATGGCTACTTATCGGACTGTAGACAACACAGGAATACTCATTGTGTTTATGAGTGGATATGAAAACGCTACGGCTGCCCATGAAGTACTACCATCAATGTTTTTTGTATTGCTTATAGATATTTTATTAGCAGCAATAATATTTATTACAATATTTTTGTTCCGGCGCAGGGCTCTTCAGATTCGGTTGAATAATATCTCCAAACTGGTGAATATCGCTTTGTTGGTAGTGTTTTTTATTACCATCAGTCAGATAGAGAAGAGTGGTGTAGTGGTTACCCCAACTACATATAATATTGGTGCATATCTGATATTGGCTCCGTTTATTTTTGTAGTGTTGGCCAATATGGCCATAAGACGTGATGAAAAAAAAGTGAGAGCTGCTGATAGGCTTCGTTAGAGACTTTTTTTCCGGTCGTAAATTTCAATGTCTTTGAATTCGTTGTTGCTGATGGTAAGCTTTACCATGGTAATATGTTTGTGCAAACCAAACCTGCCTGCCGCACCGGGGTTGATAAATAAGAGGCTATTGCTTTCATCATACATTATTTTCAAAATATGAGAATGGCCACATACCAATATGTCGGGGTGATGTACACGGATCAGTTCCTTTGCAAGGGTAGTGTAATTGCCGGGTTTTCCCGCAATGTGTAAAAGACATACTTTTTTGTTTTCAACAGAAAATATCTGTTGCTCAGGGAAGATCGTTTTAATGCTCATGCCGTCAATGTTACCAAAAACAGCTTTTATCCTTGGGTTGATTTCTCTGATGTTGTTAATTACCTCAGTATTTCCAATGTCACCGGCATGCCATATCTCATTAACATCATTAAAAAATGTAGTTGCTGCTGATGGCAGCGAGCCATGTGTGTCGGAAAGAATGCCAATTTTTGTCATAGGATTATCAGATAGTTTCAAGGTCTAATCGTGGTACCCAGCCCACATTTCCATCAGCTGTGCGAATCTCTACCCACTCATCAACGTGGTTGGTGATAGTTACCTTTGTTCCGGCATGTAGTTCCGTGAGATTGGTACTGCTTGCTCCCGGTGCACTCTTAACGGTGACAGATGATGAGAAGATGATTGCTTCGTTGGTACGGGTCTCAAAGTTTCTTCTGCTATGGGCGAAAACAAGCAACAGCACTGTTAACACAGCAAAAATTATCGATCCTGCAAAAGCTTGTTTTTTTTGTTTGTAACGCCTTATTATTAAAAACAAAGTCAACATAATCAGGAATACAATGAAAGCAACGATATGTAACAGAGTCCAGCCAGATGAGGAGGTGATATTTATTACTGTTTTCCACCACTTTTTAAGAAAGAACTCGGGTAGGGGAGTAATATCGTCTTTAATATAGGTGTTGGCAACATACAGGTTGTGTTTTATATCGGCATCACCGGGGTTATTTTTAAGGGCCTTTTCATAATGCAGGATGGCGGAAGGGTAATCTTTGAGCCTGAAGTAGCAATTGCCAATGTTATAATGGAGCGCTCCTGCGTTGGAAGTGGTTGTCAACATACGTTGATAGATGTTTTTCGCACTAACATAATCACCATTGTTATAAGCATCTTCTGCCATCTGCGACATAGCCGGGTTCTCTGTCGCACTTAGCAAGCCTGTTAATGCAATGTTTGTGGCCAATAAAAAATATAGCGTGATCTTTTTCATAGTCTTTTTATTTACCGTGCATTCTCAATAGCAATGATTAGTGACCTGGCATCCGAATAGCTCTTCTCCATTCTAAATTCTTCCGTTTTAGGAGCAAACCGGGTGTATTCACATGTCTCTATCAGCTCAATAAACTGTTCTGCTATTACAGGATCAATATCCTGATTGAGTAATTTGTTTTGTATGTTGTCTTTCGATAGCTCGGTTTGATTGATTGTTAGTTTATCAGCAGCATAGCCCCATAGGGTTTGAATGAGTTCAGTGAAGAAAGCTTCTTCATTGCCTTCCTTCATCATTTTTTCAGCTCTTTTCAATCGTTTTTTTGCTACACCACTCGCTCTCTTATTTCTTATCCGGTCGATATCAGCCGTTAGCTTTATCCGTTTGCGATAATAGAAAATAAATGCTATAAAAATAGCAATGGCAATAACGATAATTATAAAATATAACGGACTGAATAGTGGCAAGGAGATTTTTAACAGATTGTTGGGAGTGATCTTTTTCAGATATCGTATATCGCTACCGTAATACTTCACGGCTTGTTTGTTCATATTGGTGGTTGCATAGTGTCTTTTACCGTCCGATTCCATCACTTCCAGGTGCAGGTCGCCGGT
>JAVVFR010000293.1:0-2895 GCA_032250595.1 Bacteroidales bacterium
TTGAAGCCGGCGATACTGTGAAGGTAGGAGCAGTGATTGCTCATATTGACACTACGGCAACCCCACAGAAAACTTCAGCACCATCTTTAAAGGAAGATCCGGGAACTGATGAGCCTGAGAGAGCAAAACCTAAAGAGGTAGAAGATGAAGATACAGACAGGAAGCATGGCCCTGAAGACAAATCTGTCTCTGAAACTACAAGCCGGATAAAGTTAACCCCCCTGGCCAGGGTGATGCTGGAAGATAAAAAGATGACGGAAGCCGAAGTGGAGCAGCTGATAAAATCGCTATTATTGAAAAAATCGGATATCCGAATGCTGATGTCCCAGCGGGGAGAGACAGCCATAAAAAAAGTGGATCAACACCCGGAGAGGCGTGAGGTTATGTCTCCACTCAGGCAGAAATTGGCTCAGCGTCTGGTAGCAGTGAAAAATGAGACAGCCATGCTCACCACCTTTAATGAAATAGATATGCAGCGTGTGATGTCTTTAAGAAAATCTTTTGCCGATGCTTTTGTAAAAAAACATGGCGTCAAACCCGGATTGGTATCGTTTTTTGCCAAAGCGGTATCCCTGGCACTAAGAGAATATCCGATTATCAATGCGATGATTGAAGATGATGAGATCGTTTATCATAACTATGTGAATATTGCTATCGCTGTAAGTGCTCCGAAAGGACTTGTTGTTCCGGTCGTTCGTAATGTCGACAAACTTTCAATTGCTGAGATTGAACAAGAGATCAACAGGTTAGCTGAAAAAGCACGCAACAGCCGGATTAGCCTTGACGATATGAAAGGCGGGACTTTTACCATTACCAATGGTGGAGTGTTTGGAAGTCTTTTGTCAACACCTATTATTAACCCTCCGCAAAGTGGTATCTTAGGGATGCATACCATAAAAGATCGACCGGTAGCCTTGGAAAATGAGATAAAGATAAGACCAATGATGTATATAGCCCTGACTTATGACCATAGAATTGTTGATGGACGGGAAAGCGTTGGTTTTCTTCTAAAGATTAAAGCATTAATAGAAAATCCTGAGATGATGGTAATGCCCGATGACCCGGTTAAATTATTGCTCGACCTCGATTGATGTAAAAATTTTATTACTTGTCTTTATCTGTTATATTTACACTCTCTTTTTAAAGTACAGTATGTTCGATCTTAGTGTATTCATTAAAATAATAAAATAGTGTTAGTCTCAAGAGAATATTACGATTTTTTGGTAATTGGTTCCGGTATTGCCGGATTAAGTTATGCATTAAAAGTGGCTGATTATGGGAAGGTATGTATTGTTACCAAAGATGAACCTAAAGAGTCGGCAACAAAGTATGCACAGGGGGGTATAGCTGCTGTTATGTATGATTACGATTCATACGAAAAACATATCAATGACACAATGATTGCTGGCGACGACCTGAATGATATTGATGTTGTAAGAATGACTATTAAGCAGTCAACAGCAAGGATTAATGATTTGATCGAGTGGGGAGTAGATTTTGATAAAGACAGAAAAACGGGCAATTACCATCTCTCCAAGGAGGGTGGTCATTCTGAATTTCGGGTACTTCATTATAAAGATAAGACAGGGCTTAAAATCGAAGAGGCATTGTTAGCGGCTGTTCGAAAGCATCAGAATATTAAATTGCATACACATTCGTTTGCCATTGATCTGCTTACGCAACATCAGTTGGGCAAAGAGGTAAAAAAGAGTGATCCCGGAATAGAATGTTACGGGGCTTATGTGTTAGATCTGAAGACCCATGAGATCATTACAATGTTAGCCAGAACAACAATGATAGCTACCGGAGGCATAGGGATGATTTACAGTACAACAACAAATCCTGTTGTTGCTACCGGTGATGGCATTGCCATGGTTTATCGTGCCAAGGGGGGCATTGAGAAGATGGAGTTTGTGCAATTTCATCCTACATCTTTATATATGCCCGGTGTGCAACCATCGTTTTTGATTACTGAAGCACTGAGAGGTTTTGGGGCATTGCTGAAGAGTAAAAGTGGTGAAGAGTTTATGAAAAAGTATGACCCCAGAGGTTGCCTTGCGCCTAGAGATATTGTGGCCCGTGCTATTGATAACGAAATAAAAATAAGTGGCGATGACTATGTTGTTCTTGATTGTACCCATCTGAATAAAGAGGAGCTGATCGATCAATTTCCTACAATTTATGGGAAATGTCTTAGTCTGGGGATAGATATTACTAAAGATAAGATTCCTGTGGTTCCGGCTGCACATTATCTTTGCGGTGGTATTCATGTTGACAAGAAGGCCAGAAGCTCCATAAAGCACCTCTATGCTTCCGGAGAATGTGCCTCTACAGGATTGCATGGTGCCAATAGGCTTGCGTCGAATTCGCTCCTCGAATCACTTGTCTTTTCTTATAATGCTGCACAGGATGTTTTGCAATACTTTTCGGATATCCCTTTTTGCGAGGAGATACCCAATTGGGATGCAGAAGGCAAGATAATGACCGAAGAGATGATACTCATCACCCAGTCAAGAAAAGAATTGCAATCTATTATGAGCAGCTATGTCGGTATTGTAAGGTCGGACCTGCGTTTACAACGTGCTCTCGACAGACTCGGGATCATTTATAAAGAGGCTGAAATACTGTACGAGAAATCGGTGCTTTCCCGTAAGTTATGTGAATTGAGAAATATGATCAATGTTGCTTTTCTGGTTATCCGGATGGCACAGGAACGTAAGGAGAGCATCGGACTCCATTATTCTGTTGACTATCCAAGACGAAACAAGTATCGGTAGTAACATATCTTACAAGCATTGAATTAATTAGTTGAAATAATATATTTTTTAGTTCGGAATCAATATTAACAGAGATGAGAAGAGTGAATAAAACTTTACTGTTTATAATATTAACCTT
>JAVVFR010000294.1:0-2879 GCA_032250595.1 Bacteroidales bacterium
CTGATGGCTGTGGCCTCATGGGTATTGTTGAGCCACCGGAAGCATATCTCCACCAACATACCATAAAGTCTTTCCGGTATCTCTACCAGTGACACTATCTTTATGGCGTTGCGCTTCTCTCCATCGTGTATCAATTTCGGTAATATCTCCACCAACTCGTCAAGGTAAGGGGTTATTAATCCGGGTTTTTGTGTCACCGCATGCATCAGAACCCATGCGGCTTTTCTCGAAAAATCTTCTTCCCTGGCAGCAAAGATTTGCCATACGTCGTCAAAGAGCTCATTTCGTTTCATAATGATCCCCACCAGGTAGTCGGTATAGGAACGGGAATGATCGGTGCCGATCAGCTTTTTTATTTCATCGAAGGTTTTATTCATCGCCAAAGATCATCACTTTTATGGTTCCATCAGACTTGATAAATCCTCTGAACATACCGGAGGTGTTGTAGGGCATGGCGATATTCCCGTTTTTGTCGACTGCTATCAACCCGCCGGTGGCTTTTTGTTGTTTCAACACACCATATACTACTGTGTCTGTTGCTTCCCGGAGCGACTGTTTCAAATACTTCATCCTGGCAGAGATATCATAAGCCACTACATTTCTAATGAAATACTCACCATGGCCGGTACAGGAGACGGCACAGGTGTTGTTATCAGCATAGGTCCCTGCTCCGATGACAGGGGAGTCGCCAATACGGCCATACGCTTTCATGTTCATCCCTCCGGTGGAGGTTCCTGCTGCCAGATTACCGGATTTGTCGAGGCAGACAACCCCTACTGTACCGTTTTTATCCAGTTTCTCTTTTGCACGGAGATAGCTCTTCCATCGTTCTTCGGTGCGAAACCATGTGGTATCCGCTGTCGGCAGGCCTTTCTCTTCAGCAAACTCTTCAGCTCCTCTGCCTGAGAGCATTACATGTGGAGATTGTTCCATCACCAGTCGGGCAGCCTTGATAGGGTTTCTGATGTTGGACACACCGGCAATAGCACCGGCATTACCGGTAAGGCCATCCATAATAGAGGCATCCAACTCGTTGATCCCTAAAGCAGTGAAAACAGCACCCCGGCCGGCATTGAAAAGTGGGCAATCTTCCATGTAGATGATCACCTGCTCTACCACATCCAGCGCTGAACCCCCGGAGTCAAGAACATCCCTGCCATGTAATAATGCCCGGTTTAATGCTTCGCGATACCGCTTTGCAGCTAAACTGTCTAACGTCTCGTTTGTTATGTTTCCTGCTCCTCCATGGATTACAACAACCCACTCTGCCTGTTGTAATGATGGCCTGTGGTTCATGAAGCCGGTGATTATTAACAGTATTACTGTAGCTGTGATGAGCTTTGATCTGCTTGCTAGCTTCTTCATGGTATGTTAATTATTGGATCAATGACTGTTTTTATTATTGGATCTGCCGACAAAGATAAACTCTTCTTCTTATTTTCCGGAACGTTTTCAATAATTTCAAAGGGTTTGTTACGGTACACTGATAGCAAAGATGTATGCAGATGGGTGAAACAGATGTGACACATTATATTTTTCATATACTACTAATGACAGCTTCATTTTTTAACTGCCTTTTATATGATCCACACTTACCCTGCCCAGTTTTCTCTGTCGAGGCTTCT
Source organism: Bacteroidales bacterium (assembly GCA_032250595.1). Lineage (GTDB taxonomy): Bacteria > Bacteroidota > Bacteroidia > Bacteroidales > SKPS01 > SKPS01. The sequence goes on from JAVVFR010000294.1 coordinate 1,626, forward strand.
AAAGTGAATGGCTTCGGCAATATGATGGGCTTCGATGTTGTTAGCGTTGTCGAGGTCGGCGATGGTACGCGACACTTTAAGTATCCTGTCATACGCTCTGGCGGAGAGGCCGAGTTTATTCATAGCATTTTTAAGTATCTGTGATCCAGCTTCATTGAGTGCACAGTACTTACGCAGGGCGCCGGTGTTCATATGTGCGTTGCAGTATATCTCATTGAGGTTTTGGAACCGATGTTGCTGAATGTTACGAGCTTTAACGACTCTTTCTCTCACCACTTCGCTGCGTTCTGATCTTTTGTTGTCGGCCAGTTGTTGATAAGGCACCGGAGTCACTTCGATATGTATATCTATTCTGTCGAGCAGCGGGCCGGAGATTCTGTTAAGGTATTTCTGAACCACTCCGGGGGCACAGACACAATCTTTTTCGGGGTGGTTATAGAATCCACAGGGGCAGGGGTTCATGGAAGCGATCAGCATGAAGCTTGCCGGGTAATCGACGGTAAATTTTGCACGTGATATAGAGACTTTACGCTCCTCCATTGGCTGTCGCATCACCTCCAGCACAGCACGTTTAAACTCCGGTAGTTCATCGAGGAAGAGCACGCCGTGGTGGGCGAGGGATATCTCTCCGGGTTGCGGGAATGACCCTCCACCAACAAGTGCTACATCACTGATGGTATGGTGGGGAGAACGAAAAGGACGCACAGTGATAAGTCCTTCAGCACCGTTCACCTTGCCGGCTACAGAGTGTATCTTGGTAGTATCCAGTGCCTCATGCAGTGTTAAGGGAGGGAGGATAGAAGGCAGCCGTTTCGCAAGCATCGTCTTTCCTGCACCGGGTGGACCGATAAGAATTACATTATGCCCGCCTGCCGCCGCAATCTCAAGGGCCCTTTTGATATTCTCCTGTCCTTTCACATCGGAGAAGTCGAACTCATAGCTGCAAATATCTTTATAGAATGATTCTCGTGTATTTATCTTTACAGGTGTCAACGTTTTTTTATTATCAAAAAAATCGATCACCTCCTTAAGTGTTTCGCCACCATACACATCGATATGGTCGACAATGGCTGCTTCATTCACATTCTCTTTCGGAAGAATAAGTCCTTTAAAATTCTCTTTACGGGTTTGTACGGCGATAGGCAGTGCTCCCTTCATAGGTTTTAACTGACCATCGAGTGACAGTTCACCCATAATGATGTAATTACTCACCTCGTTGGCATTGATCTGTTCAGAGGCGGCAAGAATACCAAT
>JAVVFR010000295.1:0-2854 GCA_032250595.1 Bacteroidales bacterium
TTTTTCAGAATTGTAAAATCTTCAAAATAATAGTTTTCGAAGCTCTCAAGCGTAAGCAAACAGCCTAGCCCATATTGTCAAAAAAGCTTTTTACGTATAAATTTGCCTAGGCGTGTACTGACTCAAGTTTCAATCTAAATGTATTGGAGGTTCTTCAAGATTTTTGGAGGTTTGTTGGATTTTATTGGAGGTTTTTTGTGTTTTTCCAATTATGAGGAAGCAGATCTGCAAGGTCTAAACTGTAATCGCTATTGTATCTGGCTATCTTGGTAAATACATCAGTCAACCATTCCCTCGGGTTAATGTCATGTAATTTGCAGCAACCCAATAATGAATACATCACTGCCGCATTCTCTGCCGCATCATGATTGCCACAAAACATATAATTTTTTCTTCCCAGTGCCAGGGGGCGAATAGCATTTTCTGCAAGATTATTATCCATCTTGTACCTTCCATCCAGATGGTATCTTGATAAGCGATGAAACAATGAATACGTATAACTTAACGCTTTACTCATGCGACCTTTGGGGATTGCTTTGGAATAATAACTTGCAATCCACTTTTCAAATGCAGTCATTACTGGATAGGCAAGCCGTACTCTCAATGCAGCTCTTTGCTGATAATCCATATTTTGATCCGTAGCCATATCTTCTACCTTATAAAGCATACCGATTTGTTGCAAGGCATATTCTGCTCCCGATTTATCTTCTTTTAGTGCTTCAGTAAACTTTCGTCTGGCATGTGCCCAACAACCAAGTAATAATACACCCTTCTTTTGTTCATAGATACTATATGCCTCATAGCCATCTGTCTGAACAGCTCCCTGGTAATTGCGTAATAAATCGATTACTACTTTTTGAGCTCTGGACCCTTTATCGTAGTGGAAGAATACCAACTTTTCCATTACAGACCGAACCATCCATAAGTAAGATTTTACCGTGCGGTGTTTTTCATTATCAACAACTGGTACGGTACTTTCATCTACCTGTATATAGTCACTTTCAAGTGCGATTTCTCTTAATCGGTAATATAATGCTCTTAACAGATCGCTTCCACCCATAAACCAATTACTTACCGTTGATGCCGGAATCGCTAATCCTTGCTGTTTTAACATGGTGATTTGGCGATGAAATGGCAGGTGGTACACATATTTACCCGTAAAAAGCTCAGCCAGTAAACTTGGCCCTGCATTACTTCTTGGTAAAGGCAGCATTGGCAGAGATGCAGTTTTGATTGTCTCTATATTTTCCCGGTTATTTTCTTCTGCCTGTTTTTGTGCATCTTTTTTTAAGGCATATATCGGACGTTCAATACGACGAACGTATAATTCACCCGGTTTGTGCTCAAGAATTTCGGTAACCTCTTCACCTATGCGAACCCAGTCCTCATTAATTTTATCGGGTTCAATCACTTCCACCTCTCTTCGCAAAAAATCAGGAAGAGGAAGACGAACAGGTTGCTTCTTGGGTTTTTCAGGCTTGGAGCGTTCATAGGATACAATCTCTTTTTCGGCCTGTTTTATAGATTCAGTCTCTTCGGGTAATACATCCAGACCGTCAAAATCGATCCTTCGTTGGTTAGGATCCTGTGGAATAAACTTTTCACTTTGAGGTTTCCAAAACTTTCTGCGATACCAGGCTAACTGGTCTGTAAGGTGTTTAATAATGTCGTCTTTTTCCTTTAATTCAGCCTCATAATCACGGTTTTTTTGCTCTGGTTTCCCTGAAACATTTGTGTCGGTATTTTGCAGACGAGAGACCTGTCTGTAGAGCTCGTCTCTCTCCAATAAAAGTGCTTCAATTACCTTATTTTTATCTGCATGTAAATCCACCTGAAAGCCTTATTGTTTCTGGGATTAAAGATAATGAAAAGTACTGAATTCACAAATAAAAACACCTGATTTTTAATCGTTTAATGTGGCTTTCTTTTTAATGTTTTTTTTGTGAGTTTTACACTCTGAATTATGGAAATTAAATCATGCCAGTTAATAGTTATTGATGATGTGTTTTCGTCAAAATCCGGAAGATTAAACCGGCCTGATTCAAGCTTCTTATGATATATTACCATGCCGGCATATTCCATATGAAGAATTTTCATAATGGTCTGGTTGCGATTGATAAAAATGAAAACACCTCCATGGCGAACATCCTGCTTCATGGATGAAGTAACAATACCACTGAGGGTATAAAAGCTTTTACGCATATCACACGGTAATGGATAGAGATAATAGTGAAGAGAATTATGCAGGTGAAACATAGCTTATTTGTAGAGTTGTATTAGGTCTTTAATCATTGAAAAGCTACAACCATCTTTAAGTCGAATGATGATCCCATTGGGAAGCTCAACTTCAATCCCTGATTGGTGCCCTTGGTTGTTAGAAAGATGTTGCGGAAGCATTGAAGTTGTTTTTTGATGGTTTGTTGAAACTCCGGATTCAATAATTACCGGAATAAATCCAGGCAATCGATTCTTGTTTTTTAATTTCTTTTTCCAATAATAAAAAGTAGAGGGAGCAATGATTTCATTCTCACAAAAAGCGTCAACACTTAATCCTGAATCTTTATAGCGTTGATATAGTTCAATAAATCTTTCTTCGTTCATGCTTTTTAGCACGCAAGGTAGCCACTAAGCAAAAGCTGGGCAAGACGGACTAGGCTGGTTGGTTACATATGAACAGAAGTATTTATTCCGAGGAGAATAATATCACTAGTTAATTATCCATTGAAGAATTTTAAAGATTCGTAATATATTTTGATTCTAGTCGTTGTTTTCTTATCTGTATTAAAGGTGTCATGCCGACCTATTCAAATATAAAAAATGGAGTGGGATATTTTTCTGCTTATTCTGAAAAGCA
>JAVVFR010000296.1:0-2834 GCA_032250595.1 Bacteroidales bacterium
TGAGCTCTATTTATCTGAAACAAAAAAGAAGACTACTCGCCGTTCACGGAGAGGCAGTGCGAAAAAATCTACCGGAGAGGTTCCAAAACCTGCTGAAGCTCTCGAAAAGAAAACCGTGGCAGAAACAACGGAAGTTGCTGAACCTGCTGATGATGCGAAATTACCTGAACAGGTAAAGGTGGATGAGACCCTAACAGCAGAGGTGGATGAAAAACCGGATGCTGAAGTGATGAAGACAGAAGAGACAAAAGAAGAGGAAATTTCAGATGCAGTGGAAGAGAAATCTGCTGAAAAGAATGTTGAAGAGGAGGAGAAAACCAAAGCTGAAATGCCTGATCAGGTGAAAGATGAAACTAAGAAGGAGTCAGAAATACCTGTTACCGCCGAGAAAGATGAGGTGAAAGCTGAAGAAACGGAAGAACCTGCTGAAGAAGAGAAGAGTGTAAAAGATCAGGGTGATGATAAGGATGCGGAAGAGGGGAAAACTCCAAAAGCATAAGATTATTTTTTACACAGATAAAACAATCTGATAAACAGGGGTAGTACATGGCAGTATTATCCCTTTTTTATGGTACCTTAAAAGATGATTATTATTCCTGTACTTTTGTGTAACTTGCATTATCGTTAGCCGGTAATTTTTTGGACAGTATTACCCGGTTTATGTTCTTAGCACAAATGCAGCAAAACAGACGTTAATAAAATTTTATTTGAGTGAAAGTAATGATTGTTTACACCGGTATTATCCCGGTAATCACATATGGGGGTACAGGTCGTGATATCTGGTATCTGGGCCGTGAGTTGGTGAAAAAGGGACATTCAGTATCTTATCTTGTCGGGCAAGGCTCATCGTGTGACTTTGCTCAGATCATACCTATCGATAAATCCAAAGGGCTTGCAAGCCAGATACCTGATGCTATCGATGTGGTTAGCTTTCATCATACACCCGATGATATCGATAAGGTGAAGAAACCTTATGTGATCACGATTCACGGTAACTGTAACGACTTCAGGACGTTCGATAAGAATACCATTTTTGTTTCGAAAAACCATGCCGCACGCTTTGGGTCTGACTCCTATATATATAATGGCATGGACTGGGACGACTATGGGAAGCCCGATTTTACCTCTGCAAAGAACTACTTCCATTTTCTGGGCAAGGCTGCCTGGAAGGTCAAGAACCTAAAGGGCGCTATATCAGTTATTAAAAGCACACAGCAAGAGAGGCTGCGTGTGTTGGGAGGGCATCGTTTCAATATCAATATGGGAATACGTCTTACTTTTTCTCCGCGCGTTAGATTTCATGGCATGGTGGGTGGTGAAGAGAAAAACAGGTTGTTGCGCCGCTCCAAAGGGTTACTCTTTCCTGTAAGATGGCATGAGCCTATGGGATTAGCTGTCATCGAAAGCCTCTATCTCGGCGCCCCCGTTTTTGGTACACCCTATGGTTCCCTGCCTGAAATCGTTAACGAGCAGGTGGGTTACCTCTCTAACAGTAAAAGCGACCTCGTTGATGCTGTGGAAAATGCCGGGCAATATTCCGGGAAGCTATGCCACGAATATGCGGTAGCTAATTTTAATGCAACAGTGATGACCGAAGCCTATATCGATCGATTTCACCGTGTGATGAATGGAGCGTTTCTTAATAAGAAACCACCAAAACTCGTTGAAAAGTTGTCGGAACCAATGCTCCCCTGGAACCCTTGATCTCATTGCTGTAGTGATGCAATAGTAACTGTCAGTGATTGGATTTTAATCTTGTCTGATTATAGTATTTCACTTATAAAATCATTATCTTCGCACAAAGTTTCTTTGAAAATAAATATAAAAAACTATCCCATGGCTATTATCGCAAATATTCATGCACGTCAGATTATTGACTCAAGAGGCAATCCCACGATCGAAGTGGATGTAATGACAGAAACGGGTGTTATTGGCAGGGCCGCAGTGCCTTCCGGTGCTTCAACAGGAAAGCATGAAGCTATTGAGTTACGCGACAACGACAAAGGTGTTTATGGGGGCAAGGGAGTGCTGAAAGCGATCGACAACGTCAATACAGTGCTTAACGATGAGTTACAAAGTATGTTTGTGACAGAACAGCGTGATATCGATACATTGATGATTTCGCTTGATGGTTCTTCAAACAAAGCAAATCTTGGTGCCAATGCAATCCTTGGCGTTTCGATGGCCTGTGCTGCTGCCGCAGCACAAGAGACGAACCAGTCGCTTTATAAATATATCGGAGGGGTGAATGCGCGTACTCTTCCTATACCTATGATGAATATCCTGAATGGAGGTTCACATGCTGATAACAGCATCGACATTCAGGAGTTTATGATTATGCCTATGAATGCCGATACTTTTAGTGATGCACTGAGAATGGGGATTGAAGTGTTTCATCAACTTAAAAGTGTGCTGAAAGAGAAAGGCTACGCTACCAATGTGGGTGATGAAGGTGGTTTCGCTCCGGATCTGAAATCGAATGAAGAAGCTATTGAGTTCGTTATCAAAGCTATCACCAAAGCCGGTTATAAACCCGGATCCGATATTGCTATTGCGCTCGATCCGGCATCATCGGAGTATTATCTGCCTGATGAGAAGAAGTATCACCTGAAATGGTCATCCGGCGAGAAGCTCTCTTCCTCTGAAATGGTTGGTTTCTGGAAAGCATGGGCCGACAAATATCCTATTGTGTCAATGGAAGATGCTATGGCTGAAGATGACTGGGATGGATGGAAATCCCTGAACAGTGCTCTGGGTGATACAATACAGATTGTAGGAGATGATATTTTTGTTACAAATTACCAACGGCTAAAGAAAGGGATAGAGAAAAAGGC
>JAVVFR010000297.1:0-2834 GCA_032250595.1 Bacteroidales bacterium
CGAGTCTGTAATATACAACTACATTGCTCATCACAATATTTCACAAAATTCATTTGTCAAAACTGTAATTGATGTTTTTGTCCGCAATCCTTTTCACCATTATGATTTTCAACAAATATCAAAAACATTAGGTATTCATGACAAAGCGAGTAAATCATTAGTTAAAAACATCCTGATCGATTTAGAGAAGAGTAATATTATCACCAGGGAGTCTGCAGAGAAGTACAAGCTCTCCCCGGAACACATCGAAACTGCTCCTTCCGGATACATTACCGGCACAGTAGATATGAAACGCACCGGAAAAGCATATATCGTTCCTGATGAAGGAGGCGATGACATTTTCATTGGTGCAAACAATACGCACAATGCGCTCAACGGCGACAAGGTTAAGGTACAGCTCTTCCCATTACGTCCCGGAAGAAAAAGGGAGGGTCAGATTGTAGAGATATTGCAACGATCGAGAGAGAAGATCGTAGGCACTTTACAGGTAAGTGATAAGTTTGCTTTCCTGATTCCTGATGACACATCCATACCCATTGATATCTTCATCCCACTCTCCCTGCTTAACGAAGGGAAAGCCGGTCAGAAAGCGGTAGCCCGTATCACTGAATGGCCGGAAAGAAGCAAAAACCCTTTTGGTGAAATTACAGATGTACTGGGTGAGCCGGGCAACAACGATGTGGAGATGATGTCGATATTGGTCGACTATGGCTTTCCGCTCAGTTTTCCCAATGCTGTTGAAAAAGAGGCCGGAAAAATTGAAGAGGCTATTACAGACAAAGATATCTCTCAACGACGCGACTTCAGGAAAGTGCCTACATTTACTATCGACCCTGCTGATGCTAAAGACTTCGACGATGCCCTTTCCGTGCAAAAACTAAAAAACGGCAACCTGGAAATTGGTATTCATATTGCCGATGTCTCCCACTATGTGCCACCGGGCTCTCCTATCGATCAGGAAGCTTACCGTAGAGCTACCTCGGTTTATCTTGTCGACAGAGTGATACCCATGCTTCCGGAAAAACTATCCAACAAGGTATGCTCCTTACGTCCTAACGAAGAGAAGCTTACCTACTCGGTGGTCGTTGAGATGAATGAAAAGGCTGAGGTGTTAAACCACTGGATCGGCCGTACAGTCATCAACTCCGAACAACGGTTTGCTTATGATGATGCACAAAAATTGATTGAAGGTGCCAATGGGCCGATGAAAGAAGAGATTATTGCATTGCACCAACTGGCTGCTATCATGCGTGATGAACGGTTTAAAAAAGGGGCTATCGCCTTTAGTTCACAAGAAGTTAGATTTAAACTCGATGATCAGGGCAAGCCTCTTGAAGCGTTCGTGAAAGTGATGAAAGAGGCCAACTGGCTCATCGAAGAATTTATGCTGCTTGCCAATCGTTTGGTAGCCGAACGATTCGGCAAAACAAAAGAAAAACAAAAACCCAAAACTTTTATCTATCGTATCCATGATGCCCCCGACCCGGCTAAACTTGAAACATTTGTTGAATTTGTATCAAAACTGGGATATAAAATGGCTTTCGGGTCAAGAAAAAAAATCGCTAACTCGTTTAATAATCTCTTTAAGCAAATTTCCGGCAAGGGCGAACAAAATATGATTGAGACTATTGCTATCCGTACTATGGCAAAAGCAGTTTACTCTACACACAACATTGGGCACTACGGACTGTCTTTCCCTTATTATTCTCATTTCACCTCTCCCATCCGACGTTACCCCGACCTAATAGCACACCGGTTGATAACACGTTATTTTGATGGCGGACAAAGCGTAAATAGTGGTGAGTATGAAGAGTACTGTGAACATTGTTCCGACATGGAGAAAAAAGCTACTGATGCCGAACGACTCTCAGTAAAATACAAACAAGCTGAATACCTGCTCGATCATATCGGTGAAGAGTTCTCCGGGCTTATCTCAGGAGTCAGCAAATGGGGTATTTTTGTTGAACTCGATGGGAACAAGTGTGAAGGGATGGTCCCTATCAGCAGTCTCACTGATGACTACTATTACCTCGATGAAGATAACTACAGAATTATCGGAAAAAAACACAAACAAACTTATCAACTTGGCGACAAAATTGATGTCCTGGTAAAAAGTGTCGATCTGCAAAAAAAACAGATGAATTTTGAATTAATAGAAGAGTAACAAATATTGTCTCTTCTTCCTTCACAATGTTCAATAGAGAAAGTAAAAACACTATCTATACTATTCTTTGTTTAAAAGGCCTCTATAGATATATTGAGTACCGAAACCAACGACTCTCCCAGCAACATGCTTCTTTCCGCCGTCCATCCAAAATCGGCATCAGGCAGGTTAGCATTATCTTTGAATGGCATCTCCACCGTCCAGCTCAAACAGTGAAATCGTTCCCCGATCTGTTTGGAACAGATCTTAAGGTTGGCTTTGCCGGGCATGTTTTTAGGATAACCATGATCGAGCTGCATATCGGGATTTACCATCACCCAATTGTTCTTCAGCAGGATATCAAGTTTTTCCAACCGTTCATCCCATGAGGGTATCCCTTCGATAGAAGAGATAAAGTTATAAGGGAATGTCTCGTCGCCATGGATATCCAGGTTAAGGTCAACACCGGTTTCATCCATTTTATCACGGATAAATTGCACTTCCGGTGAAATATCTTTATCAGGATTTTCCCATTCGCGATTGAGGTCTTTTCCTGCGGCATTAGCCCGGAGATTTCCTTTCACAACTCCATCAGGGTTCACCATGGGGACCACAAAAATATCTGCTTTCTGCAGCAAGGTGCGTGCAACAGCATCACTCTCATCGAGCAGTCTCCATACTAGCCCTTCCA
>JAVVFR010000298.1:0-2830 GCA_032250595.1 Bacteroidales bacterium
AATGTAGGCAGGAATGTAGGAAACTCCCTGGAAGACCTCATTCAAACCATGACAACCGATTCAACGTATGGTTCTCTACAACATTTTTTATACGGTCATGCCGGAAAAAAGATAGATATCGAAATTGCCGACAGCGAGCAAAACATTATCGAGATCGATGGTTTCCCGGTGAAAATTTTAACGAAGGAGAGAAACCCCCGGAGCATAAACTGGAAAAACGAAGCAGTAAGAATTGTTGTCGACTGTACCGGGAAGTTCCTGGACCCTTCCGCTGCAGATGACAACCAGAAAGGATCGCTGATGGGACACCTGACGGCAGGTGCACAGAAAGTGATCCTCAGTGCCCCGTTTAAGGTGAAATACAATACCGCTGCCAACCTCGACAACTACCCTACCTTGATCTATGGCATCAACCATATGAACTACAACCCTATGCATCATCATGTGATCTCCGCAGCAAGCTGTACCACCACCGGACTGGCACATATGATAAATCCCCTCCTTGAAGATGCAGAGACAAACAAAATCCTTACCGCCTCCATGTCTACTGTGCACGCTGCTACCAACACTCAAAGTGTATTGGATGCTGTTCCCGCTTCCGGTGCTGCCGACTTAAGAAGAAACAGGTCGGTGCTGAACAATATCATTCTCTCCACCACTGGCGCAGCAAAAACCCTCGAGAGAGTGCTGCCGCAAATAAATAACTTCGGATTTATGGCCGACTCTATACGTATTCCTACAACTACTGTTTCTTTGATAGCACTGAATATTACCTTTAGCTCAAAACTCAATGACAACGGTAATCCTACTATTAATGCCGATTATATTAAAAATATATATGAGATGGCTTCCCGTGGACAACAAAATGACCTGCTCGTCTTTTCCGAAAAACAAAATGTCTCTGTAGATATGCTCGGATTTCCTGCCGCTATCGTTATTGAAGGAAATGAGATACATACCCGGACAGGCTTCTTATATGTGCCTTCCGAAGCCCTGCTCGCTGTCGGGATTACTGAGAAACAAGAAATAAATATCCCCGTTACCCACGCGAAAATTATGGGATGGTACGATAATGAGTATGGTAGTTATGTTAACTGCCTGGGCAAACTAACCGATTTTGTTGCTTCTCAGTTAGGGTAAAATATCCAAAGAAGGGGCGTGATTTAAGATATTTTATGAGGTACTGCTGTTTTTACCTTTGTAAGATAATCTGAAAGTAATATTTTTGCAAAAAAATTTCCTCCATGAAACGTTGGCGTAAACATTTTTTGAAATATTCACTTATCATACTCTTTTAAGGTATTACGGGAGTATTACATTGTTTAGCCATACCCACTACGAAAATGGAAAGGCTATTACTCATTCCCACCCCTACAAGCCTTCTAATGATGATAAATCCCAAAGCCATCAGTATACACAACATGAATTTGTGCTGATCTCCCTGCTAACGCATTTCTTTACTACGGCACTGTTCATCGTTCTGTCTATCACTGCAGCAAAAATAACGACACATATCCTTGTCAGAAAAAAAGAAGAGGCCTTTCTCTGCAATTACCTGTATCTTCCCTGCGGTATACGGGGTCCTCCCATTCAATAATCATTGATTAACCAACCCAGTTTTTATTCTAAAATCCCTTTCAACAGGCTTGTATGACCTTTTAATGCTGTTGATATAGCATTAAAGCAATAGATAATTAAAATTTTTTCAGATGTATAAGCATCACAAAAAAAAGATATCATAGTAAATCATGAGAAAAATACTTCTTTTCCTTCTATTATTGACCCTTTCCCTACCACTCTTTGCACAGAAAAAGAGAGAGGCAGATGTAGTTGGCCATGTGATCAACAAAGCTACCAGGGAGCATTTGTCATATATAAATAATATTATGATCAAAGGGGCCTCAATACGTACCATCACCGATGCTAAAGGGCACTATTTTCTAAAAGGCCTTCCGGAGAACGAATACATCCTCATAGCCTCAGCGATAGGCTATAAAACAGTGGAGCAACAATCCCAATGTACCACCCCACAAAAAATGTTGCGTTCCCCTGATCGCTACGTATACCTTACTGCCTATTTCGGGATCATCAAAGATATGAATCTCTCAGTGTCGGGTATCTATACCGGCAGTATGCTGGTGCAGCATTTCGCCGGTTATATACCCGAAGATAGTGAGATCGAGACCCCGGATTTTTTGGATCTGAATATCAAGTTATCCTATGACTTCCAACTCACGGATACCACCCTTCAACTGTACGAAGGTGTTCAGAATATCTTCAACAGCTTTCAAAGTGATTTCGACCGCTGCCCCTTGCGAGATGCAGGTTACATCTATGGCACTGCATTACCACACACCTTTTTCATGGGTATGATGATAAAGATCTGAGCGTGCCGGAGGCATTCCACCTCCCGGCTTGACAAATTAAATCAATCTTAGTAAATTGCAAGATTTTTCAAAACTATCTCTTATGAAACCACCAAAGAAACAATTCTTTCCGAAGCAGATAGCTTTGCTGTCACTGCTGATAGCATCGCTGACCATCACCAGTGCAGCCCTCCACGGGCAACAGACCGACCTGAAGAAGATGAACCTCCATGGAGACATCTCTTACATCCATGAGCGTATCTACACCCCGGAAGAACACAACAACAAGATTATTCCCGGTACGCTGACAGCCTCATACAGCAACTACTTCAACCGGTTAGGCAATAAAACAACGGATATCCGGTACAACCCTGAAGGGAGTGTCGATAAACGCTATCTCTACTCCTATGATGAGGAGGGAAGAAGAGTTTTACAACAACAGTACCGTGACGACAGCACCCTGA
>JAVVFR010000299.1:0-2802 GCA_032250595.1 Bacteroidales bacterium
CTCCCGGCCTCCTCTCCTATCTGGCACACAGGGATTTTGATGCTTTTGTGCCAGGCATCAACGACCTGATAGATGGAAACCAAACCGAATGTATTCCCAATGTTGAAGAGCGTATAGAAAAAGGGAAAATAGCCATCCGGGCATTGGCAGACTATAAAAAAGCGAAGGAGCAAGGTGATGATTCCGCTGCAACAGCCGCCATAGTATTGTTGGAAGAGAATTATCAGCATTTTGGTTATGGATATTTCGATAACCACAAAGACCGATTAATACCGAATGTGCCAATGACGTTTTATGCATTTCATATCATGGTAGGGGCTGGATTTCTCTTTATTCTGATCTTTATTGTAATGCTATGGAAAGCTTTCAAAAACCGTTTAGAAAAAAACAGATTATGGTTACGCATAGCCTTTCTGATGATGCCCTTGGCCTACGTAGCCTCTATGGCCGGGTGGATTGTAACTGAGGTAGGCCGGCAGCCATGGGTAGTCCAGGACCTAATGCCCACACTGACAGCAGCGTCACGATTAAACGCAGGTGCAGTTATTACTACCTTTTATATCTTCACTGTCTTATTCTCAGCACTGCTTATTGCTGAAGTTTCTATTATGATCAAGCAAATTAATATTGGACCAAAAGAGAAAGGAGCATAACATGTTCGAAAATTTATCGCATCTCGCATTACAACAATATTGGTGGATAATCATCTCACTCCTGGGTGCTTTTCTAGTGTTTTTGCTCTTCGTTCAGGGAGGACAAACCCTGATATATAAATTGGGAAAAACTGAACTTGAAAAAAAACTTATTATCAATGTGCTAGGGCATAAGTGGGAGTTTACCTTCACCACCCTGGTGACTTTCGGGGGAGCATTCTTTGCCTCTTTCCCACTATTCTACGCCACCAGTTTTGGCGGCGCATACTGGTTGTGGATGGCCATCTTGCTTGTATTTATTATACAAGCGGTGTCATTTGAATTCAGAGCTAAACCCGGTAATTTTATGGGAAGAAAGACATATGAAGCCTTTCTCGTCTTGAATGGAACACTTGGCACAATACTGTTAGGTATCGTGGTAAGCACATTCTTTTCAGGAGCAAATTTTATTGTTGAGTTTGGCCATCATGGTATACAAAGCTCCCGCTGGACGCATCCGGCTCATGGCCTTGAAGCAATTTTTAACCTTCAAAACTTAGCCCTGGGTTTTTCAGTTTTCTTCCTAGCCCGCCTGTTAGGAGCTATGTATATCAGGAGAAATATCGACCACCAAACCATCGCTAAAAACATCAACCGTATCATCCTTAAAAGTGCAATCCCTTTTCTGCTCTTCTTTTTGATCTTTCTGACAATACTTGTCACCAAAGATGGTTATGCTTATCATCCGGATACAGGGGTTGTTTTCATGGAAGATTACAAATACCTGCACAATTTGCTGGAGATGCCCATCAACTCATTTATTTTCCTCGCAGGGTTGGTGCTTGTGCTTACAGGGATTTTCAAAGCCGCTTTCAAAGACTCCACAAAAGCTTTTTTATATGCCGGCACAGGAACAGTATTAACGGTATTTTCACTTTTTATCATGGCAGGGTTCAACAACACCTGTTTCTATCCATCCACTGCTGACCTGCAGAGCTCTTTAACCATCGAAAACAGCTCTACCAGTCATAAAACACTCACTGCTATGAGTTATGTCTCGTTGATTATTCCGTTAGTGCTATTATATATTATTTTTGCATGGAGAGCGATGAATAAAAAGAAAATGAGTAAAGAGGAGTTAGAAGGAGATAGTCATACATATTAAAAAAACAATAAAAATGCATACAACAGAGATATTATGGTTACTATCATGGCCGGTATTTATTTATATTTCCTATAAGCTATCGGTTTATGCTATAAAACGTTATGAATCAAAAAACGAGGCAACGCATCATGAAGAAGCAAATTGAGTCGTATCGTGACCGGCGTCCATCGATGATGCAGCTTGAGCTGGAGAGTCGGCTGAAGAAGAGTTTTGAAGATACAAAGCCACAACAAACGGCTGCTCCCTCACCGGCAACAGTGCATATCGATTCTTCGGACAAGACCGACAGAGATGACTTCACGCTGTTCGACCGGTTTCCTGACGACCCGTTCGACTATGTTGCCCTGTCAAGGCAAGGGCTGAAAAAAAGAGAGCACGATGCAAAAGTAGTGGGCATTATCGGTGCCGGTGCATCGGGGTTAGTAGCAGCATACGAGCTGTTACGTGCCGGACATTTCCCTGTCATCTTTGAAGCATCCGACCGCATTGGTGGACGGCTCTTTACCTTCAGAGGCTTCGATGACCCCTGTATCTACGCCGAAATGGGCAGCATGCGAGTACCTCCCGTTCACAAAACACTGATGCACTATCTCGACATTTTTAATATTAATACCCGCCCTTTCCCTAATCCCAATCAAAACAAAACATGCTATTTTGTTAACGGTAAAAAAGAGTTTGGAAGCCCCGATCATCAGGTCGACTGGGTGCACCGGTTATACCGAAAATGGGACAACACCATCAAACCGTTTATCGATACCATGCGGGCCGTGTGGCATGATGAGAAAAAACGCACCGCCACATGGCAGGACCTTGTGGAGAGATATCGAGAGGTAAGCTTCCGGATGTTCCTTATCGATCAAGGCTGGACATTACCGGAAATTGAAGCATTTTATACCGTCGGCTTCGGTGTAGGAGGCTATGGCTCACTGTTTCAAATAAGCCTTATCGAGATCCTGCGTATCAACGTTTGCGGATGGGACACCGGACAACGTGAAATCATTGGAG
>JAVVFR010000004.1:0-16547 GCA_032250595.1 Bacteroidales bacterium
AAAAGGCAAATAAATAGTAATACATATATCTATGAATATAATTATACCAATGGCAGGGATAGGAAAACGGATGCGGCCACACAGCCTGTCGGTTCCTAAACCATTGATCCCTGTCGCAGGAAAGCCCATTGTGCAGAGGCTTGTGGAAGGCATTGCCAAATCGTCGATGGGAAAATCTATTGATGAAATTGCTTTTGTTGTCGGGAATTATGGAGAAGAGGTAGAGAAAGAGCTGGTGAAGATCGCTGAAAAACTGGGAGCCAAAGGCAGTATATTTCATCAGAAAGAACCTCTTGGAACGGCTCATGCTGTTTGGTGTGCTGCTGAAGCTTTGATCGGAGAAGTGACCATCGCTTTTGCTGATACCCTCTTTTCACTTAATAAAAGTATCGCCCCCGATGGTGATGCAGCCATCTTTGTGCATGAAGTTGAAGACCCTTCAGCATTTGGTGTTGTGGTGCTCAATGACAATAAAAAAATTATCTCTTTTGTTGAAAAACCTGAAAAATTTATCTCAAACCTCGCCATTATCGGGATATACTATTTTAAGGATGCTGCAATGCTGAAAGCTGAAATAAAGCATCTTCTCGATAACGATATCACCCGCTCGGGAGAGTTTCAAATTACTGATGCACTGCAGCGTATGCTTGATAAAGGGTTGGTCTTTACTTCGGAAAAAGTGGATGAATGGCTCGACTGTGGAAATAAAAATGCCACTGTATATACCAATCAGCGTATTCTTGAGCATCTTGATAAAAATGAGCTGATTCATCCTTCTGCTGTGATAGAAAAAGCAGTAGTAATCCCTCCTTGTTTTATTGGAGAAAATGCAGTTGTCAAAAATGCAGTGATCGGTCCTCATGTCTCTATCGGTAATGGCTCTGTTATTGAGCAAGCAATCATTACCAATTCTATCATACAGTCCCATACTGTCATTAAAAACAATATTATCGACAATTCCATGATTGGCAGTTACGTAGAATATGTTGGAACCTCTAATGAGGTTAGTATCGGAGATTATACTACGTTTTCATAACAAAAACAGTTGAATGGCGCAGTTACGATTTATTATTTTGTTTTGTATCGCTTCGGGTATTATTTTTTCGGGGTGTAAAAGCACGGGTAGTTCACAAGGACAAACCCTTATCGACACTGTTTCATCGGAGGATGCAATGGTCTCAGCCAGGTTTATTGATGGCTGCAAAGAAAGGATTATAGGGAATCATGAGACGGCCAAGACCATTTTTTTATCTATAATAGAGAAATATCCTCAACACCATGCATCCTTTTTTCAACTTGCGCTTATTGAAGAGGCTCAAAACAATTTTGTTGACGCTATTGAATGGATAAAGAGGGCTATAGCGATCGATTCTGAGAATAAGTATTACAGCAATAAGCTTGCATCGCTTTTCTCAGCAAACCATCAGTTTGAGCAAGCGGCAAGACAGTATAAGACATTGATAAAAAAGTACCCTGACCAGCTATCACATTATGAGCAACTGGCCGGTATTTATACATCTATGGGCAACTACAGTGATGCCCTGAAACTGTATGATGAGATCCTTGAAAAATTTGGATTGATTGAAGAGGTGTGTCGTAAAAAATATCTGACTTCAGTAAATGCAGGTAAGTCAAAACCTGCCTTTGATGCACTCGAGCGTCTTGTGAAAAATTTCCCTTATGAACCGAACTACCTCTCTTATTTAGCAGATTTTTATATTGATAATAACCAAACAGACAAGGCAATAGAGATGTATCAGAAAATGATAGAGATTGACCCAGGCAATCCCGATGCACATATTGGACTTATTGATATTTACTTTTTGCAAAACAATATTTCGCTTGCTTCCTCAGAATTGAAGATGATCATCTCCAATCCTAATCTGAATGTAGATGCAAAAATTAAAATGTTACTCTCTATCAGTGACAGTATGAATACTCAAAGCAATCATATCATTGACATCCGCCCTTTGGTTGATACCCTGCGATGGATACATCCTGATAATCCAAAAGTGTTGTCGCTTTTTGCCGATATGTTATACCAGGATAAAAAATTTCAGGAAGCACTACAGAGCTATATACGTGTGGTAGAAATTGATCCTTCAAAGTTTGTGGTTTGGAACAGACTACTTGGTTCTGCCCTGCATACCTTTCAATTTGACACTTTAATGGTTTATGGGAATAGCGCCCTGGAGATGTATCCGGAACAAGCACTTTTTTATTACTATACCGCGATGGGTGAATACTTCACCGGTGCATTCAAGAAAACCATAAATACCATAAACACCGCCTTATTTTTTGTAGGTAATAATAGGAACCTGCATAATCGTCTTGCTGTAATTATTGCCAGTGCCTATTTGAAGCAGGGTGACATGAAAATGGCCGAATATTGGCTTAAGGCTTTGACAGAGTCAGAACGCTATGACCCTGAAACATATATGAATTACCATATTTGTTATGATCTTACAGAAAGGCAAATTGAAAGAAGAGCACTGATTATTGATCATGACAATAATTCCCCATTGGATACGATAGCACAGTTCTTTCCTTTTAATAAAGATAAAATGAAACAAATTCCAGTGGTGGATAAAATTGTAGAAAACAATAGAAACAACTTTTTTGTCTGCTATTATGCCGGATATCTCTACGAAGCATATAGTCTTAAACAAAAAGCAGCGAGTTGCCGGAAGCAGGCTGTTAAGATTTCTCCTGTTGCAAAAGTATTGTTGTCAAAACCGGATCGGTTATAACTTTTTTTATACTACGATGATAAAAACTATTCAAATATCAATACTTTTTGTTGCTACGATGTGTTTACTTGTTGCATGCAAAAGTATGCTTAAGCCGGCAGGCGAGACACACTTTGCAGATGCGCTGCCCGAAATAAATATAGAAGATATATTCCGTGGATTGAATGAAAATCGTTATCATTTTGATGCGCTAGCCGTTAAAATAGATGTTGATGTTATTACAAAAAACACAAAAGAGTCTTTTTCCGGGAATCTTCGCTTGCAACAGGATTCAGCAATATGGGTGTCGGTAAGGAAATTTGGTTTCGAAGGTGTAAGGGTACTGATAACACCCGATTCGGTTAAAATGATCAACAGGTTGGAAAAAAAGTATTTTATCGGGGCATTTGAATCTTTGAACAGGTTGTTCGATGTAAATGTAAATTTCTTACTATTGCAGGCGCTTATGACCGGCAACGATATCAATGATGATATTGATAAATCGTGCGTACATCTCACAGATACTATTGATAGGTATCTTAGCGTGTTCTGTCCGGAAAGAAAAATCGTTAACCCGGTTACGGCGAAAACCCAAAAGGATTTCTTTGTACAACAACATGTATCTATCGATACCTCTACTTACAAAATTATTTTCAACAGGGTGAAGCCATTAAATGATTTTAGAGTGCTTAAAGCATCGTATAGCAATTATTTGCCCGATGACAACGGCAATCTTTTCCCGATGTTGATGGTGTTCGAGTTAGAGACAGAAAATCTGTCAACGGTGATTGTTACTGTTAATAAAGTGAAAGACAATCAAAACCTGAAAATGCCTTTTAAATTGCCGGATAAATATGAGGTTGTTACGTTGCGTCATTAGTAATATCTTATTCATTAACAAAACATTGTGTATAATTTTTCGTTGCTATAAATAGTATTAAGGGGCTACTTTGCTATATTACCCCTTATATTTGTTGCTCGCAAATAAACTATATAGATAGCAGGGAAAGGAGTAATTTGAAGCATAATGCGCATAAAACATTTCAGGGTAAGATTGAAAAAATGAATTAAAAAAGATGAGAAAAGAGCCAAAACATCAGCAGAAAATATGGTTAACATGTTCAATAGTATTTATAATAGTTATTGGCATTGTTATTGCGCCAACGTTTTCTCAAAAAAATTTGCCATCAAAAGCATCCCTTGAAAAAAAACAGAAAGAGTTGGTTAAGCAAATCAATTACAATCAGAAATTACTTGATGAAGTGCGAAAAAGCAGGGAGTTATCATTGAATGAGCTGGCAATAATAAATGTTCAAATCAAAAAACGAGAACAGCTTATCCACACCATTAAATCTGAAATTGAATACTATAACAACCAGATTGCCACAAATGAGAAGCATATAGCACAGTTAGAAGATGAGATAGCAAAACAGAAGCAACAATATGCCAAACTCATTCTTCTTTCATATAAGTTAAGAAATAATAACGACAAATTTCTCTATCTTTTTGCTGCTGATGATGTAAAACAGGCATGGTATCGGGTAAAATATTTTGTACAATTGTCGAAATACCGTATTCAAAGATTTGATGAATTAGAAGAGGCACGGCAGCGGATAATTCTGGCCAACAATCAACTTGAAAGACAAATTAGCGAGAAGGTGGCTTTAAGTTCTTATAAAATGGATGAGTCACAGAAATTGAATGGCGAACATCAGCTAAAGAGCCGGGCTGTTGAACAGATAAAAAAAGATGAACAGCATATTTTACAGAAGCTCAACCAACAGCGAAAGGAGTCAGAAAAGCTTGCCAATCAAATACAAACAATTATTCATAATGAATTGGAGCGGGCAAAAAAGATAGCTGCAAGCAAGGCTTTGGAGCGCAAAAAAACTCTGGAAAGTGCTGTAAGTAGCACTGTTGATTTCTCATTGAATAAAGGCAAGTTACCCTGGCCAACGAAAAGTGGTACAGTATGCTCAACATTTGGCAGACATAAACATCCTGATTTTGATATTTATACCGAAAACAATGGTATTGATATTCTCACGGTAACGGGTGCCGTGGCCACATCAGTGTTTAAAGGAGAGGTAAGCGAAGTGATTAAATTGCCATCGTATTATGCGGTGCTTATAAAGCACGGCGATTATTTTACGCTCTATTCAAAAATAGAGGAGGTTTGGGTAAAAAAGGGCGATAAGGTAACTATGGGACATAAACTGGGATTAATTAAAACTTTCGAAGGTGTTACACAACTCCATTTTGAGATATGGCACCAAAAAGAGAAACAAAACCCGCAATCCTGGATTACCGGATAGCCAATAATCAATTTTTATGATCGTGGCATAGAAGTATTATTTTATGTAAATTTGATGCCTTAAAAAGTTTTATTATGGTTAAAAATAGGTTTTTTCTTTTGTTTGTCTTCTTTACGGTTGTGATAACCGCAAAGGCTATACCGCATAACGACCCAACCAAAGCAAGTGAAAAACCTAAAGAAGTTGATACTATTGCCATTGTTGATGATGATCCTTTTATTGAGATGCTCGACAGCTTGATTTATATGGTTTCTTATAAACTGCATAAGCCTTTTTTTGATGAGAGTGAATGCAACCAATACGCTTTTTTAGATGAAGATATTCCGGAGTATTGTGATTCTGTTGTAGAATTACGCATTCATTATTTGAACGACATCTCTCCTTTTGACTATGTATATAACGATGATGTAAAGAAGTACATAGCATTATATTCTATAAAACGAAGAAAAACGGTTTCAATGATGCTGGGTTTGGCCCGGCTCTACTTTCCTATTTTTGAGGAGATACTTGATAAGTATAATCTGCCGGTTGAGTTAAAGTACCTGGCTATTATCGAATCGGCGCTCAATCCGGTGGCTGTATCACGAGCAGGAGCTGCAGGGTTATGGCAGTTTATGCCGGCTACAGGAAAAATGTATGGCTTGGATATCTCCCGGGATGTGGATAAACGCAGAGACCCTTTCCTTGCTACTGAAGCGGCATGTCGTCATTTTATCGATCTCTATAATCGCTTTGGTGACTGGACGTTGGTGCTCGCGGCCTATAATGCCGGATCAGGATCCATTGGAAGAGCTATCAGAAGAGCGCCAGGCAACGATAATGATTATTGGTCGATAAGGCCTTTTATGCCCAGAGAAACACAAAACTATGTGCCGTTGTTTATCGCTGCTTCATATATTATGACTTACCATACGGAGTATAACCTGTTCCCTGTTAATCCTAAATTCAACTTCTTTGAACTCGATACTTTACATATTACATCAGCTATGTCTCTGAAGTACCTGGCAGAAAAATTATGTTTGTCTTATGAAGACCTGCAGTTTCTTAATCCTGCTTTGAAAAATGATATTATCCATGGATCACCTGATGAACCATGGCATCTCATTTTACCACAATCGGCAGTGGGTAATTTTCTGATCAACCAAAAAGCGATATGGCAATCATACAGTATGGATATATCGCAAGTACCTGCTGCAAGTAGTACCGCCTATCATCATGTTAGAAAAGGAGAGTCACTGGGCATTATTGCCGGGAAACATGGCTGTAAAATAAGTGATATTAAGCAGTGGAATAACTTGAGAAGTAACCTTATTCATCCGGGCCAGAAATTGATGATCAATAAATAGTATTGCTTTTTTGGAACAGATTTTGTGTAGTATTGGGCCGCTGTTATGTTTGACGGTGATGAGATTAAACAGGCTAAAACAGTGATTTTTATCATGTAATCTGTAAGAAGTAAAAAAATATTCTTTGTTATGAAAAATATCAGTCTTTTTTTATTGATGAGTATATCCATGATTTTGCTGACAACATGTGTGTCAAAAGAGAAGGAAACAGCTATCCCCGGATCGGTAGGTAAGATATCTGAAATGATCGTTGTGGCCAATAAGCCTGTTTGGGAGGCTGTGCTGGGAGATACCGTAAAAGAATATTTTGGACGCCCTTACCCTTGGCTTAACCAAATGGAGCCACTATTTGATATTGTCACGGTTGAGCATTACGATCTTAATAAAACACTTCGAAAGCATCGAAACATTCTTTTATTTGTAGTTGACAAAAACATTCAAACACCTAAGGTTACCAAAGAGAATGATAAGTGGTCATCACCTCAAACCGTTATTGAAGTGGTTGCTAACACCGTTGATGGATTGATAGAAATATTTGTTGAAAGAAAAGAGGAGATAAACAGACTCTTTTGTGAGAGTGAGATCGTTAGGCTTAAAAAGATATGGGTTGAACAGCGGGATATTAAACAATCAGAAGAGATTGAGAGTTTTCTTAATATAAATGTAGTAGTTCCCAAAGGTTATTGGATAGCAGGAAAAAAAGGAAGAACAGTATGGGTGCGCAAACAGTTGCAACATCTTGATCAGGAGACAGGTTTTACCATTACTGAAATTCCATATAATGACACAAACCAGTTTAATTTACAGGAAATTCTTACCCTAAGAGATAGCATATTAAAATTTAACGTTCCTGTTCAGACTGCAGAAGCTTATATGGGCACGGAATATGAGTTTATGCCGGAGTCAAAAACAATAGAACTGGATAAAAAGTTTGCTGTTGAGACCAGAGGATTTTGGAAGTCTATAAACAGTTTTATGGGAGGGGGGCCTTTTATCAACTATATGATTCATGATAGCAAACATGACCGGTTGATTATGTTTGATGCTTATGTTTTCAAGCCTAATGAAGAGAAGAGGGACCTGATAAGGCAGATGGAGTCGTTGGCTCATACTATTTCGTTTGAATAATGTATGATAATATTACCGGGGTAATTTCCCTTTTCAGCTATCTTCAGTAAATACTGGTTTAAACTTGTTTAACTTCAAAACTATTTGGACTTTTTCGGATATAAAGTTAAGGTATATTTTTATTACATCGTCATATTTTACAGTAGTTTGATAATGAAGCTTAATGCCCTTAAAATCCGTTTAAGGTCATGGTAACGGTAGGAATAAGGAGTAAAAATCCCACAATCATAAGTATTGCCATAAAAGGCCATATCCATTTTACCCATTTCTCAAAGGGTATTTTGGCAACACTGAGCACACCGAGCAGTACCCCGGAAGTAGGAGTGATCATATTGGTAAATCCGTCACCAAACTGAAAAGCCATCACAGTAGCTTGCCGGGAGACACCTATAAGATCAGAAAACTGTGACATCATTGGCATGGTCAGAGCAGCTTTTGCCGAACCTGAAGGAATGATAATATTGATAAAGGTTTGAATGCCATACATAACGCTTACTGAACCTATCTCTCCGGTGTTGTGCATCGACTGTGCTATAGAGTGTAGGATAGAATCAATAACCTGGCCGTTTTCAAGTATCACCAGGATGCCACCTGCCAGGCCTACGATCATGGCCGCTGAGAGGATATCTTTCACACCTTCTAAAAACAACTGTGTGATCTTATTGGCTGAATAATGCATACTGATACCTGAAAAGATCCCCATGGCAAAAAAGAGGGTGGCAATCTCCATCACATACCAGTGATATCCCATCACTCCAACGATTAGAAAGAGAATGGTAAAAAGCAGCAGGTTCAGTATAAAGAAATGCACGGATTTACGCAGTGTAAAGAGTGATAATAGGATAAAGAGCCCGGTAAGAACAGGCATGATGGGTATGGTGTATGACCCGCTGCCAATAGTTAATGTTGTTATTTTTGGTGTAAAGGTAAGTCCTTCACCAACAAAAGACCAGAGCAACAGCGCGATAGTGATAAAACCAAATACCAACCATGCAGCAACGGGGGTATGATAATTGACCTCTGTATTGTTACTGTCTGAGCGATGACGCCAGTAATCATCATCATCGTATACCGGTGAACGTTTTGGATCACGTTTAATACGAGCGGCATATCGCAAGACCCATGCGATGCCCACAATATTGATCACCAACCAGCAAAACATACGGTACTCAATACCACTGTATAGCTCCAGATCGGATAACCCTTGAGCGATACCAATGGTAAACGGGTTTAGTAATGCACCGGCAAATCCTAATCCTGCACCAACAAAACACATCGACACCCCTACAATGGAGTCATACCCCATAGATATCGCCAGCGGGACAAAGATGATAATAAAGGCGATGGTCTCTTCGCTCATGCCGAACACAGCTCCGAAAATACTGAACATCAGCATGATGAGAGTGATAATAATATTGTTTATCCCTAATGCTCTGACCCAACGGGTGCGTTCCAGCCGTTTTGTAAATCGGAGCATGGAAAATATCCCTACATCGATTGATTTGCTGGTGTTTATTATCCAGAAAGCCCCACCTATCAACAGGATAAAAACCACAATATCGGCTTTGTCAACAAAACCTTCAAAGATCGCAGAGAAAACCTGCCAGCTTTGAGGTTTTGCCTCTTCAAGGTATTGAAATGATCCCGGGACAATGATGGACCGCTCGATACCGTCTACCACTTTTGTAGTACGTTCAAACTTTCCGGCAGGGATCACCCATGTTAAAATAGCACAAATTACAATGATTGAGAAAACGATCACATAGGTATGGGGTATTGCTCTCTTTTTCTTTATCATAAACAGGATCGTTAAAACAGTTCGTCATACTTTGTCCACAGTTCATCACCCAGCTTAATGGCTCTGTTGATCACGGTATTTCCCCAATGATTGGTGTATTCAGTAAGAGTTTCTATTGCTTTTTTACGTTTACCATTTTTTAACAGAGCGACGACATCCGCTTCAATATTAAGTTGATTTTCGAAGAGTGACTTTTGCATTGGTTGCCAGACGGCGTCGACATCTCTTCGCATATCGCCCCAGCGTTGTGAAGCGAGTGTTCCCAGCCTGTTGAATACCCACCATGCTGATTCGAGGGTATATCCATTGGGGCGTCCCGGGGTTTTGTATGCTTCCGGGAGATCGGTAACGCTGCAATATACCGGGATATATATCGAAGTAGCGACATTATCCATAGCGAGCCAGAGCACACCGCCTACCTCATCGGGTAACCAGTTGCGACATTGAATAATAGTAGCATACATCGTATACCAGCGTGCTATGGTACGTTCTCCTCTCCAGCCCCAGCCTCCGTTGACACGCATCAGCACGTTCATATCGTATGGCATATGCGGGCTCGCCAAAGGGGAAATCACCGCACGGCCGCTGTCGTCTTTTATCAACATGTCTTTTGTCATATCAAAAGGGGTATCCTCATAATAGTCTTTGAAAATAGCAACCAGTTTTTCGAGGGTTACTTTCTTATCGGGTTTTATAGAGAAAGGGTAATTCTCCGCATTGGCATCGAGCTGCAATGAGGGTGCAACCATATCAAACACTCTCCATTCGCGTCGACGGGCAGCGATAGAAGTACGGCTCTTGGGAGCGTAAGCATAACAAAAGCGAAACACCTCTTCTCCGTTCCACCATCCCTCTTCCAACGCTACGGTATGGATATTTTCCGAAGCCAAAAAAAAGTCGGGGTTGTGAAGGTCGAGCTCTTTGATAGTGCTGGCATTGGCATTGACAGCGATATGGTCATCGGGTACGCGTTGTGCTGCCCATATAGCACCTACTTTGTCTTTTCCGGGGCCGACGACCTCAAAGTGCCACACT
Organism: Bacteroidales bacterium; assembly: GCA_032250595.1. Taxonomy (GTDB): domain Bacteria; phylum Bacteroidota; class Bacteroidia; order Bacteroidales; family SKPS01; genus SKPS01. The sequence continues at coordinate 10,352 of JAVVFR010000004.1, forward strand.
TCATTTCTGTCGGCTATCGTCAGGCACTCTCCATCATCGTTCCATCCGTACTCAGCAAGGAGTTCTCCTGCCATGGTGATTGCTTGTCGTGCTGTGGTGCAGCGTTCCAGCATCAGCATGCATAAACGCTGACAGTCAATAAGTCCGGCATCAGATTGTAACGACGGACGGCCACCAAAGGTCGACTCCCCTATCGCCAGCTGATGCTCGTTTAAGGAGGGATAAGCAGTGTTGATGTAAGCATACGTATGGGATACCTGAGGTATCGTACCTATTGGGATATGCGCATAGGTAGGCATAGCAAAACTGTCGCAAGGTACTCGTTTATACATCGTTACTATTGCCCCTTTTTTGTGGTCTTTGGCTGGAACAACATCTATCCAGGAACGGGTGCGGTGACTGTCGTCGGTATGGGAAGTGATAACAGAACCATCAGCAGTTGCCGATTTACCGGCAGTGATAGAGGTGCATCCCTCAGGAAAACCATCAATCCAATCCGGCTTGTCATTTGATTGTGAAAAAACCTGAAAACTAATAAACAGTAGTAGAAAAGAGAGATATTTCTTCATAATGCAATTTTTTAATTCGATACAAAAATAACATTTCAATTTTGTTATCATAGCTTTCTATTGAAAATTGATTCATGAAGGTGTAAATCGGTATAACAAAATAGTTGTTCCGGTGGAAAAACCATTGTAACACTGCGAATAGAATTTTAAGACATACGGGAAAATCTATAGGTTATCATACAGTAAACGAACACCTGTTTGTAAGCCAAAGAATCTTATCTTTGCAGTGAAAACAAATTTTCGATAAAAAGAGATGATAGAAACGAAGCAGGAGAAGGAGCGGGCGGTATTGATAGGGCTCATCACTTCGAAGACAGACAAACAAAAAATCGATGAATATCTTGACGAACTGGCTTTTCTGATTGAGACGGCCGGCGGGGTGACAGATGTACGTTTTGTGCAAAACCTTGACATGCCCGACACACGTACTTTTGTAGGAAAAGGGAAATTGGAGGAGATACGCGCGTATGTTACAGATAATGATATTGATATCGCCGTTTTCGATGATGAGTTATCCCCTACACAGCTGCGTAATATCGAGAAATTTCTGAACATCCGTATTCTTGATCGCAACAATTTGATTCTCGACATTTTCGCCAAGCGTGCAAGGACTGCCCATGCGCGGGTGCAGGTAGAGCTGGCACAGTATCAGTATTTATTGCCAAGGCTTACACGGATGTGGACACATCTGGAGCGACAAAGAGGAGGTATCGGATTGCGTGGGCCCGAAGAGACAGAGATAGAGACCGACAGGCGTATAATACGTGACAAGATAGCCTTGCTGAAGAAAAAATTGGAAAAGATTGAGAAACAGAAATCCACCCAGCGAAAAAACAGGGGGAAGCTCGTTAGGGTGGCACTGGTGGGGTACACCAATGTTGGCAAATCAACGATTATGAACTTGTTAAGTAAATCGGATGTGTTTGCAGAGAACAAGCTTTTTGCCACCCTGGATACGACCGTAAGAAAAATTGTGGTGGAAAATATCCCTTTCCTTATTGCAGATACTGTTGGGTTCATAAGAAAATTACCTCATACGCTTATTGAGTCCTTTAAATCAACCCTTGATGAAACACGTGAAGCAGATATTCTTATTCATGTTGTTGATATTTCGCATCCCGAGTTTCAAGAGCAAATTGATATTGTGGATGAGACACTTCATGAGATAGGCGCAGGGGATAAGAGCGTAATTTATCTCTTTAATAAAATTGATGCCTTTCAATTTGTAAGCAAAGATGACGACGACCTTACCCCCAAAACTGATGAAAATATCTCGTTGGAAGAACTGCAGCAAACATGGATGGCGAAAGAGAATGCTACGGTTCTTTTTATTTCTGCCAAATATAAGGAGAACATCGACCTGCTTAAGAAAACTCTTTATCAAAAGGTGCGAGCCATACATACCCAACGATTTCCCTATAACGACCTGCTATATCCTGACACTACCTGATGGCTTACTGTCCCCCTTTTTTATAAAAAAACAGTGCTGTAATTAAAAGCATGTTATATTTGCATAGCAGAAATTAATACCATCGGAATCATGAAAATTGTAATAGCAGGTGATGGAGAGGTAGGATTTTATCTGGCAGAGTTGTTGTCATCGGAACATCATGATATCACTGTTGTTGATCCACACAATGATTTGGTAGAGATGATCCAGAAGCAGTCGGATGTGATGGCAATAACCGGTGATTCCACATCCATTGAGATATTGAAGAGTGCAAATATTGAACATGCCGACCTTTTAATATCTGTTGTGCATGACGAGAATATCAATATTATAACTACTATCATAGGAAAGAAATTAGGGGTAAAAAAAACAATATGCCGTGTTAATAATCCGGAATATATTACTCCTGAAAACAGGGAGATGTTTAAAAACTTAGGTGTTGATGAAATTATCAGTCCGGAAATTATAGCTTCAAAAGAGATCATCGACTTACTGAATCAGACTGCAGCCACTGAAATGTTTGATTTTTCGGGTGGGCGACTCTCTCTTTTTCTTATCAAGCTGGAAGAAGATGCATTGGTGCTGAACAAATCATTAAATCAGATTGCTACTGAGTTTCCTCATCTTAATTTCAGGGCAGTGGCTATTCATCGTAAAGGTGAGACAATTATCCCTAAAGGGAATAATCGTTTTTTAAAGGACGATCTTGCTTATGTTATCAGCAAGCCCGAAGGGATAAATCAGATGCTTAGTTTGGGAGGTAAATCACATATTGACATCAACAACATTATGATAATCGGTGGTGGCAGGATTGGCAGTCACGCTGCTAAGCAGTTAGAGCATGATTTTAATGTAAAGCTCATTGACATCGACTATGCTCGTTGTGAACGGTTAAGCAACTCTCTTAACAAAACCCTGTTGATACATGGTGATGCTCGTGATATCCAATTACTTGAAGAGGAAGGAATAAAGAGTATGGATGCTTTTGTTGCGCTCACCAGAGAACCGGAAACCAATATTCTTGCTTGTTTGCTTGCCAGAAAATATGGGGTAAAAAGAACCATTGCTTTGGTAGAGAACATAAACTTTATTGATATTGCACAAAATATGGGTATTGATACGATCATCAATAAAAAACTGATAACAGCAAGTTATATCGTCCGATTTACCCTTAATGCCGAGGTAACATCCATTAAATGTTTAAATGGTGTTGATGCAGAGGTGTTGGAGTTCGTGGTAAAAGAGAAATCCTTTGTAGCCAATAAGCGTATTAAAGAATTAAAATTTCCGAAAGAGGCAATTATCGGTGGAATTGTAAGAGATAGCATTGGTTACATAGCCGTTGGCAGTTTAATGATAGAGCCCGGTGATAAGGTTGTTGTTTTCTCTTTACCGCAGTCGATATACAAAGTAGACAAATTTTTCAATTAATAACAGCTTTATTTTGAATTTTTTCTATAACAATTATCATGAGACAATGGTCAGAAGTTAACTGGAGCAGGATAATAAAAGTTATTGGTTTGTTGCTGATGCTGGAAGGTGCTGCTATATGGTTGTGTTTGCCATTTTCTTTGTGGTATGGAGGAGAGGACTGGCAAGCTATTTTTTTTTCAGGGTTGCTTGTCGTATGTGTTGGAGGCGTGTTGTTATATTTTACCAGAAAGAACAGAAACCCTTCCATAGGCAAGCGTGAAGGCTATCTGATTGTAAGTTTTACATGGATCATTATCTCTTTCTTTGGTGCTGTACCGTTTGTGCTAAGTGGAGCGATACCCAATTACACCGATGCATTTTTTGAGACCATCTCAGGTTTTACGACTACGGGAGCATCGATACTCAGTGATATTGAATCTGTACCAAAAGGCGTGTTGTTTTGGCGAAGCATGACTCATTTTATGGGAGGAATGGGAATCATTGTACTCTCTTTGGCTATACTCCCGTTGCTGGGTATTGGGGGGATGCAGCTTTTTATTGCGGAGGTGCCCGGCCCTGTCCCTGATAAGCTTCATCCAAGGATTACTGCTACAGCCAAGCGTTTGTGGATTATTTATGTTGGATTAACACTTTCAGAAACAATATTATTACTTTTTGGTGGGATGTCTCTTTTTGATGCTTTGTGTCATGCCTTTGGCACGATGGCAACTGGAGGATTTTCCACCAAAAACGACAGTATAGCCGGATTCTCACCCTATATTCAGTATGTTATTATCGTTTTTATGTTTCTGGCCGGGGTAAATTTCTCCCTGCATTACCTTTGGCTCAACGGCAGGTTCAGAAAAGTAAAAGGCAATGAAGAGTTACGATATTACACTTTTCTAATTTTACTGATGGGTTTGATTATTTCTGCCTTGATCGTTGTTTTTGACCGTAGTTCTATTGGAGAGTCATTCAGGACAGCACTTTTCCAGGTAGTATCAATTGTAACTACTACCGGTTATGTAACAACAGATTATCTTGCATGGAAACCGTTTATCTGGTTTCTGTTGGTCGTGTTAATGTTTACAGGAGGATGTGCGGGTTCTACCGGGGGTGGGATAAAGTCTATTCGTGCACTTTTATTGATAAAAAGCAGTTATATTGAACTAAAACGGTTGGTTCATCCACGTGCCTATATTCCTGTGCGTTATAATAAAAAACCGGTAAAGCCGGAGATTATCTCAAATGTTTTGGCCTTTTTCCTTTTTTACTTTTTACTTTTTGCTTTTGGGTCAATGGTAATGAGTTTTATGGGGATGGATTTCCCGACAGCAATAGGTTCTGTTATCGCCTCCCTGGGGAATATCGGTCCGGGTATCGGAGCGGTAGGACCGGCAGAGAATTATGCGTTGGTATCGCTACCCGGCAAGTGGTTTCTGGCGTTTCTGATGTTACTTGGAAGGCTGGAGATATTTACTGTACTAATTCTTTTGACTCCTGCATTCTGGAAGAAGTAACCGGTGTTGAAAAATCGGGCTTCTCAATCTCTTTTGGGTATTGTTCTTCGAGAAAAAATGGAGCATCGTCTGTTTTCTTAGTGATGTTGTATCTATCCATATATCCGGCTACCGCTGTTTCATATTTTGCATAAGCTTTGTTCAGTCGGTTGAAGATACGTGTCTGCAGATTGAGCAACAGTTGATTGCTTACCGGTGATGGGGGTGCTTTTAAAGTCTCTATAACGATAGGATACTCATTATCGAGCACCGACAGATAGATGTCGAAAAGCACTTCCACCTCAACAATCAGATGATCTTCACCCGGATAGGTATCTAACTGTTGCACCTTTGTTAACGATGTATCAAGTTGACGATAAGCATCAATGTAAGTTTTGTCGATTAAGTTATCTTCTCCCGTTATGCAGGCATCATGTAGTGCATTTAACTTGTTTAGTACCAGATTATGTTGCTTGCTCACTGCTGCTATATGCTTCTCTGCTTTTTCTTTTTTTGATGTGCAGGCCGTAATAATAAAAGATAAAATTAGTAATACAGGAATAGCTCTCATGATTTAAATAGATTGAAATTTGACATATTATAACATGTTGTACAAATATAATGCTTTAAATCATAATGAAGCTATCTTGAACTGCCAATAGCCAATGCACTGATACAGACATCAGCAGATTTTCGGAGTGCCATACAACATGATTCTATGGTACTGCCGGTGGTTATTACATCATCGATTATTGCAATATGTTTTCCTGAAATTTTTGCGGAGTCGGTTACTGCAAAAATCCCTTCCACATTTTCCCAACGATTATAGCGTGTTTTTTTTGTTTGTGTGGCTGTACGTTTGTTACGGATCAAGACATGCTCCAATACCGGAATATTGAGCTTTTCAGACAACCCAGTTGCTATAACAGCACTCTGGTTATAACCCCGTGATCGTTGTTTGTCAGGATGAAGTGGTACAGGGACAAGGCAGTCAAACATTTGCCCAGGATGAACGCTCTTTATATATTTTCCGAACGCTTCACCTAAAAATATCCCGGCATCTTTTCTTCCACGATATTTCAACTGGTGTATCAACTTCTGGGTGGCATTCCCTTTTTTATAATGCAGGTAGGTAAAGCAGTGTGTCATTTCTACCCTTCCCCAAAAGACTTTGGCAGCTGGATTGTCTGAAACCTGTAAATAATGGGTGACAGGAAGATGTAGTTTACAACGCAAACATATAACCATTTCATGCTTAAATAAAC
>JAVVFR010000300.1:0-2795 GCA_032250595.1 Bacteroidales bacterium
GCTCGTATCATCCGGTTTCATCACAAGAGCGAGATAAGAACAGCACCTTTGTGTAAACATTTTTCTGTTTGTGGTGGTTGTAAATGGCAACATCTTCCTTATTCCGAGCAGTTAAAGCAGAAGCAACAGCAGGTATATGATGCTTTTGAGCGCCTGGGGAAGTTTGCGTTTTCATCTATGGCTGATATCATTCCTTCCGAAAAACAACTTTATTATCGGAACAAGCTTGAATTCACTTTTACGTCGCGGCGTTGGTTATATGCGAATGAGATTGATGGTGATACACAGATTGATAACCTAACCGGTTTGGGTTTCCATATACCGGGACGGTTCGATAAGATTATAGATGTTGAGCATTGTTACCTCCAACCTGACCCATCGAACAGCATACGGTTGTTTGTAAAAAAATGGGCTGTTGAACATAACATCACTTTCTGGGATATACGGGGACAGTTGGGGATATTGCGAAATCTTATTATTAGAAATAGTTCCGCGGGAAAAGTAATGGTTATTCTGGTGGTATCGAAATTTTTCGATGGTTTACAACATTTGCTTGATGCTGTGGCAGCTGCTTTTCCAGAAATCATATCGTTACAATATGTTATAAATGAAAAGAAGAACGATGATATTTCAGACCTTGAAGTAATACTTCATAAAGGCGATGCTTTTTATATCGAGAAAATGGGGATATTGGATTTTAAGGTCGGTCCGAAATCGTTTTATCAGACCAATAGTTATCAGGCCGGGCATTTATATAATATTGTTGCTGAGCTTGCCGGCCTTACGGGTAAAGAGATCGTTTATGACCTTTATACCGGAACAGGAACAATCGCATGTTTTGTTGCTGCTCATTGCGCGAAAGTGATAGGTGTTGAAAGCATCCCTGAAGCTATTGATAATGCTAAAGAGAATGCTATATTGAATAATCTGACCAATACCCAATTTTTTACCGGTGATATGGCAAAGATATTTACTAATGAGTTCATGGAATTGCATGGTATGCCTGATGTGATAATTGTTGATCCACCCCGGGCAGGTATGCATCCGGCTGTTGTTGAACATCTCATTGTTTCAGGAGCAGAGAAAATTGTGTATGTTAGCTGCAATCCGGCTACACAAGCAAGAGATATCACTATGATGGCCGATAATTATTCGGTTGCCATCGTGCAACCTATTGATATGTTCCCGCATACCCACCACGTAGAGAATGTGGTACTGTTAGAAAAGATCATGATGGCAAGATAGAATTTAATGCTTTGTAAAGCATCTCACCTGTCAGATCTTCTCCTTTCACCACAAAGTGGGCTTTTAGATAATAATTTTCTCGTTCAGCAAGGTGTTGTTGAATAAAACTGTCGAAATGTTCATCCCCAATATTTTCCAGCAGCGGCCGGTTGGCTGATGAGACACGGAGCCGGTGTGCAAGTGATTGTGCCGAGAGTTGAAGATAGACAGTTACCCCTGTCTTGTTCATAAATGCTATATTATCCTGATAACAAGGGGTCCCTCCACCTGTTGAAACAACAGCTTTGCTTGTCTTTTCCATGGAATATAAAATCTGCTGCTCCTCCTTACGAAAAGATTCCTCTCCATAAGAATTGAAATAATCAGCAATGGTAGTATGGTGTTGCTGCTCAAACAGTTTATCCAGATCAATAAATTTGAAACCAATCCGGGCAGCAAGCTTTTTACCCAACTTAGTTTTTCCGCTTCCCATATATCCTATTAAATAGATGACCACTGACGATTATTTTTTTGACTATTAATTTTTTGCAAATTCGTTTAAAGTAAGCTTGTTGATCAGGTTAAGTATTTGAGGCAATAATAGTGATTTTTCGTTATTATTGATAATAAACCCTGCTTTAGACAGTAATGTTGCACGGTTTAATTGATGTTTCATTCTTAATCGTACCTCTTTTTCAGTAGTGTTATCTCTTTTAATTGTGCGTTTTATAGCCAACTCTTCCGGGCAATCGATAACTGCCACGATATCAAAATACTTCTCAAATCCTGCTTCAAAAATCAACGCTGCTTCCATAAAAACAATTGTGCCCTCTTGTTGTTTCTCCCAAAGCAAGAAATCTTTTAGCACAAGGGGATGTATGATGCTGTTCAGATAGGCCAGGGCTTCATTATCATTAAAAATAATTGAAGCGATCAGTTTTTTGTCAGGAGTGCCATCTTTTTGAATGACACTTTCTCCAAATCGCTTTGATAATTTTGCTAAAATATTCTTTGTGGCGAGTAACTGTTTTGCTGCGTTATCGGCACAGTATACCGGATACCCCATTTCACTAATAATCTGTGCTATGAATGATTTGCCACTGCCAATGTTTCCTGTTAAAGCACACCGTTTCATTGTTTGATGATAAAATGTTCGACAGCATCGGGAAAGAGCCTGATTTTTTTAGCAGCAGGATGTTTCTGTTCTATTTTTAGCATAATTTTAGATGGTGCTGACTTGTCGGCAGGAATTTCAGCTACCACATCGAAGTCATTAGCCGATACTTGCTGGAAATCAGATAGTGGCACCATACATCGCAACTCGATTTTTGATGGCACAATTTTCGCTGATTCTGAGAGATTGTTTTCTAGGCGAATAGGAAGATTAAATCTTTTTTCGGTATATCGACCGGCATATAATGATACTGCAATAGTTTTTGGGTTCATTCTTATTTCATCGGACAGGGGAGGGGTTAGTTTAACTTTTGCATGTACATCTCCGTCGATATCAGAAAAGTGTTGTTGTACAGAGAAAACAGAGTGGATGGTATCCAGCAATGTTGTTGGGCCAC
>JAVVFR010000301.1:0-2793 GCA_032250595.1 Bacteroidales bacterium
AATCGACATGATTGAATCGAAACCTTCGAGGCTGGCTTTTATTGGCACACCAATGACCGGCAGCGGGGTCATTGCTGCAATTACACCCGGAAGATGTGCTGCCATGCCTGCTCCGGCAATAATAACTTTGATGCCTCTCTCTTTTGCCGTGCGGGCAAACTCTTCTACTTTTCCCGGGGTGCGATGCGCTGATAAGGCATTTAGCTCAAATGGAATCTCAAACTCATCCATGATCGTGGCTGCCTGCTCCATAACGGACAAGTCTGAGGTGCTGCCCATAATAATACTTACTCTTGCTCTCATAATATTTATCCTTTGTGTGTTAATGAAATTATTGCTTGTTATATCATGCGCTATTATGATAGGACAAAAATAGTAAATGATTTACTACCTTTGCGTTTTCAATACTATTTTTATAAAATTATTCAAAGGTCATGAAATCAATCGAACTTCACGATAAATCATTTGAGTTATATATCGATAAAAATAAGATAGCCGGCCGGGTGAAAGAGCTTGCAACACAGATCACCAATAGTATTAAAAGCGATAAGCCTCCCGTGTTTATTGTTGTGTTAAACGGAGCGTTTATGTTTGCTGCCGATTTGCTTAAGCAAATGGATATAAATGCTGATATTTCATTTGTTAAGCTGGCTTCCTACTCCGGCACATCATCATCAGGAAAAGTAAAGAAAATTATTGGCCTTAATGAAGATATTGAAGGCCGCACTGTAGTTATCATTGAAGATATTGTTGATACAGGTATTACAATGGAGATGGTGCTTAAAGAACTTTCTGTATTTTGTCCGGAAAAGATATATATTGCTACATTGCTTTATAAACCGGCAGCTTTTACGAAAAATTTTGCTGTGCACTTTGTAGGGTTTGAAATTCCTACTGATTTTGTTGTAGGCTATGGCCTTGATTATAATGGATTTGGTCGTAACTTACCGGATATTTATGTGTTAAAATAGCATACTCTTTTGAGTTCATTGGATAATTAGTGTTCTATAAACTATTAATTCGTTATGTTAAATATTGTACTTTTTGGTCCTCCGGGTGCGGGGAAAGGAACTCAATCCAAATTACTTCTTGAGAAATATAACCTTACCTATATTGCAACCGGTGATATGTTAAGAAACGAGATTGCACATGGCACTAATCTTGGCAAACTTGCAAAAGTATCTATTGATAAAGGGGAGTTGGTACCGGATGAGATTATTGTGCAGCTTATTGAAAAAAGAATAAAAACTACGGCAGACACGAAGGGTTTCTTGTTTGATGGTTTTCCAAGAAATATTGTACAGGCCTATATTTTAGAAGGACTGTTACTGAAGATGCATACCAGCTTAAGTGCAGTATTAAGTCTTGAGGTACCCCCTGATGAGCTATATACAAGACTTATCTCACGACAGAAAACCGAGGCAAGATCCGATGACAATGACAAAGTAATTACACTCAGGCTGAAGGAGTATTTCGAAAAGACAGCTCCGGTAGCACAGTACTATAAAGACCTTGGCATGTATAATGCCATTGACGGCTTGGGTGATGTTAATGATATCCAGAATCAATTGGATGCTATAATAGAGGAGGCCTTAAAAACTTCATGGTTAAATATTATCGTAGCCGGCCCTCCCGGAGCCGGAAAAGGGACTCAATCGCAGCTCTTGTCAAAGAAATATAACCTTGTGCATATATCAACAGGAGATATTCTTCGTCGTGAAGTAGCAGAGAACAGTGAATTGGGAAAGAAAGTACATCCTTATATCAGTCAGGGAGAACTCGTCCCTGACGAGTATGTGATACAACTTATTGAAAAAGAGATTGCCCATCATCCAAAGGCGAGCGGATTCTTATTCGATGGCTTTCCTATAAATATTGTACAGGCCTATATCCTTGATGGGATGCTTAAGAAAATGGGCACTTCCCTCGCTTGCATGCTCCTTTTACAGGTAAGTACCCTGGAGTGTATCCGTAGATTAAAGGAGCGGGGAAAAACCAAACAGGCAAGATCTTACGATGCTACAACTGAGATTATTATCAAGCGTCTCGAACACTATGAAGCCAAAGCACAAAGTCTTGACGATTATTATAAAGTACAGGGAAAGTATCAGGCGGTTGATGGCCGGGGATCTATCAATACTATTATGAACAGGCTTTCAGAAAGAGTTGAAGAATCATTCAAAGCAATTCGATGACCTGTTATTTTTGTTATATATTTGTGTTTATTTTTTAGGGTTGTTATTTATTTGTAATGTATAATATTATTGTATTTGGACCACCCGGTTCAGGAAAAGGGACACAATCGAAGAATTTAGTGCGGGAATATGGCCTTGTTCATCTTTCTACCGGTGAAATATTGCGCAGGGAGGTAAGAGATAGTTCTGCCATTGGTGAACTTATTAATAAGTTTATGAGCAGAGGTTATCTGGTTCCGGATTACATTGTGTTGAAGTCACTTTTTAAAACAGCACTGCAGCATCAGCAGTCAAAAGGATTGATATTTGACGGGTTCCCCAGAAATACAAACCAGGCTGTTTTGTTGGAGAAGATATTGAACAAAAAAGGGATGAAAATCGATAAGGTGATAAGTCTGGAAGTGGAGGAGGAGGAATTGATAAGACGTATCATGCGCAGGGCAAGAAAATATGGCCGGACAGATGATGTGGCAGAGGTCATACACAACCGGTTTGTTATGTATGAAGCCGAGACATTACAATTGAAAGAGTACTACAAGAAAGAAGGAATTTTGTGTTCCGTGAGTGGTATGGCACCAATACCGGTGGTTTTCGAACG
>JAVVFR010000302.1:0-2793 GCA_032250595.1 Bacteroidales bacterium
AGCTATGTACAGGTTAGGAGCAATTATCTTACCTGTTTGTCCGGTATGTTCTTCGTGGGGCCTCCATCCTTCATCGGATACCGGCCTGCTACATGCTGTTGCTGCGCCCAGCAAGGAGGCTAGTGTTTCAATAGGCCCCCAGAATTCCGCACCTTTCATACCTCTTCCACCGGAAACAACGATCTCTGCATCATTCAGCAGTATCTTTCCTGTTACCTTGTCCCTGGCTACTACAAAAGTGGTAGGCTCACCAACCTCAGGCAAGACTTTCTCAACAACTCCCTTACCGCTCACTTCGTTCAATCCGAAAGCGTTCTGAGCAAGTGTCAATACTTTCACCGGGGTCACTACTTTCATTTCAGCAAAAGCTTTTCCGTTAAAAACCGCTTTCCTGACAACCAAAGGATCAATTGACACGGGGAGAGCCACAGCACCACTCACCAAACCTGCCTTCATTCTGGCAGAAACGCGGGGTGCCAATGCCTTACCACTGTTATTGTTAGAAAATAAGATTACCCTGGCCTGCTCTTTTGTCGCAACCGTAGTAATCACATTACTATATAACTTATTATCTATACCTTTCTGTAACTGATCATGCTCAACAGCAATAATTTTATCAGCTCCGTAATCAGAAAGCCGTTGTAGTTCTGTATCATCTACTTTCCCAATAGATAAAGCTACCACAGGACAATCGGCTTGTTCTGCCATTGCTTTAGCATAAGAGATAAGTTCCAGGGTAAGTTTCTTAAACTTGCCATCCCAGTTCTCTGTATATACAAATATGCTCATAATTTTCTCTTTTTTAAAAGAATAACAATAATTAAATCACTTTAGCTTCATTCTTCAGCAGATGAACCAATTCCAAGACGTTTTCTTCATCGATCATCTTGCAAGCCGCCTTAGACGCAGGCAATGAAAAGCCAACAACATCCGTAAGCGTATCAGCATCAACCAGTGGAACAACATTTAACTTTTTCTGTCGTGCCATCATAATCCCTCTCATAGAAGGAATACGCGGGTTGATAGCAATACCTTTTTGCACAATAGCAACAAAAGGAGTACTAACATTAACAGTTTCTTTCCCGCCATCGATCTCCCTGGTTACTTTTATGGCCTCTCCATCCACCTCTATACCGGAGACCGCTGATACCGAAGGGCGGTCAAGCAACTCCGATAACATGCCACCAACGGCGGAAGTATTATAATCACTGGATTCGATACCACAAAGTATCAGATCATATTCTTCATTCTTCACCAATGCTGCCAACTGACTGGCAACAAAATAAGCATCGCCAGGAGCAGCATCAATACGAAAAGCGTCATCGGCACCTATCGCCAATGCCTTGCGTATGGTAGGTTCGGCCGTTGTTTGACCAACACAAGCTATTGAAACCTTCACAATAGCACCACCTGAGCCCTCTTTTAACTCTAAAGCGCGGGTGAGGGCCAACTCATCCCATGGATTGATGATCCATTGCACACCCGTATCATCGAAACGGGTATCATTGTCAACAAACCTGACCTTTGTTGTCGTGTCAGGAACATTGCTAATACATACTAGTACTTTCATTGAATTATTGTTAATGATTGTAAATATTATTTCTTTATGTTTATAAAAGCACCTCCGTAAAATATTTTACATTTAAAGATTACACCACGGAGAAATACTATGTGTAAAATATGTTGGCAAAAATATTAATAATTTGGCAATAAACCAGCGATTGTTACGGTATAGCTTCTTTTGCCTTGTATTTCAACAACTTAACCAATTGTCAACATATTAAAAGCCAAAATAATACCCGGCTAAACCGGCAAGAAAACCAAAAACCATATTGATTAGCTTCACAGCAACAAAACTTCTCCTTGATTCAGCAAGTAATGGTAATGTTCCATGGCCGTCTTGCACAATGCTATTGGCAATAAGAATACTAATTGGGATATGTCCCTGAAGAAACAATGCAATAAAAACTATATGTGGCCCGCTTTCCGGCAGAATACCAATCAACACTGCAATAACCATCACATAAAACATATTGCCCTGGAGTATGAAGGCTACATCAAAATAGAGATTCATTACTGCTATAGCAAAGAAAGCACCAAAAGTCCAAAGAAAGATCTTTAAAAAGTGTTTCTTTATCACATGACCCCAAAGATGCTTACGGAGGAAATGGTCTGGAACAGTAATCACAATAAAAAGTCCGATAAGTGTAACTATCAAAAAAACCGTACGTTCCCAGTCCCATTCATGAAATCCAAAACTTCCTGTCAGTAAAGATATCAGAAAGAGGAATCCAAAAAATACCAGGAGTGCCCGTTCAAAGGAGATTTTTTGAAATTGCGACAGAAAGTTTTTGCTGTCAAAGCATTTGCAATCATCTTCAGTAGGGTGAATATGCATATGATTGACATCCAGCACCATCAGGGTTCTGTTTTTCATAAACATATGTATCACAAGGCCGGCAATGATAGCAACAACAAAAAGCACCACCATAATGGTCAACGCTTCCACCGGCATTTCTTTGATCATAATAAAGGCTTCATCCCCCGAAGTAGCAATCATAACCGTGACCAATGCAGCAAACCCAATTACTTTATGAATATATAGCGAAACAGCAACATAGGTTCCCAAACAGCCCGGTATGATACCTAAAACAGCTGCAAATAAGATCTGCACCCATCCTTTTTCAGAAAATATATTATTCCACTTTCCTCGTGACAGAATCGTAACATACTCAATAGCCAGCATCATAACCAAAACGAACAGACTCACCATCACAGCGTAACGAAAAGTGC
>JAVVFR010000303.1:0-2792 GCA_032250595.1 Bacteroidales bacterium
GAAAATACAGGTACGCCAACACAACCCGAATTTACTTTTGTTACCGATGATTTCGCCAATATCTCGGCACTCAACCTTACCGGCGCCTATCCTGCATTTGCAGACCTCGATGGTGACGGCGATGCCGATATGTTGGTAGGCGATACCATTGGACAACTGCATCTGTTTACAAATAATGCAGGTGCCGGAAACCCGATGTCATTTACCTACACCTCTTCTGCCTATCAAGGAATTGATGTGGGTATGTTCGCAGCACCTCAACTGGTGGATGTTGATAATGACGGGCTTACAGACCTCCTGATCGGGTATCGTACAAAACGTTTTATCGACAGCATCGGCTACTATTACTGGATGAGCTCATTAGCCTATTACCGGAATACAGGAACTATTAGCAACCCCCTATTTACTAAAGTTACCGATACTCTGGGTGGCATTGATGTTAGAACAGGTAATAATCATTATTACTACGGACACAGCCAACCAATGCTATTCCGCGACTCAACAGGTAAAGCATCCCTGTTTGTTGGCTGTTCAGGAGGCATGGTCTTTTATTACAAAGATATCGATAGTAATTTGTCAGGCAAATTTACCATAGATAGTAGTTATATCTTTATTACAGAGTATGACACTTTCTACTCAGCTATGCATTATAAAGACTTTTACGGAAATGCTGAAAGTATCAATGAAAACCTAAGAAGTGTGGTGGCCGTTGATGACCTCAATGGCGACGGACTGCCGGATATGATCATCGGTAATTTTGCAGGCGGGCTTGCCTATTACAAAGGGATTCCGCCGCTGAATATTGGTGTTGACAATAAAAAACCGGTAAAAAGTCAAGAGATGACACTCTATCCCAATCCCGCTGACGATTTTGTGTATGTGGCCCTCGATCAGATACTGTCAAGGTACCATGTTGAGATAAATATCTATAATATCTCCGGGCAGAGCGTAGCAAATATCAAAAAATACGGCGATGATGTCATTCCGGTCAATACTGCTGCCCTGCGCAACGGCATCTACATTGTCAGGGCTGTCATCTCCACACCCGGCGGCGGATTTACCACCGCTCAGAAACGGTTGGTGATCGCACGATAACCGGCCCGGCACAAACCGGTCTGAAGAAACTTTTTTTAGCGAACATTACAGTAAGCTCCGACGGGAGTAAATGGATCAAAATCAAAAACGAGCCTGTATTCCATGTTTTTCACATATATTCGCAATACTATCGTTGTATAATGGTGATTAAATGGGAGAAAAAAATTAGTATATTGATATATTGTTCTTAATTTTCCAATAAAAAAATATTTTTTTACCTTGCATAAGGATTAAATAAACAAAAAAAAGGATCTATTAGCAATCCATAGAACATGCAATACATGATTCGGGATTTTATAATAACGTTAGGTAACATACAAACAAACTTCATAACGAAAAAATAACATGGATTTAAAAGAGATACAGAGACATATTGACCAGGTGATGAATGAGCAGAACAATAGGCCGATTCCAGAGTTTGAAGGATATTCGCCTTTTGAGATGCACAAGATTTTACATTTTACTTTCGCAGTTGATAGTCCTTTGAAACTTCAAAAATTGTCTGATTCTGATTATCAAAAGATTCCGATACTTAATCAGATAAAGTATTTGGCAGATTTGATTGAAAAAAATGGAGAGATAAAATTAACGAATAAGGGATATTTACCGACAAAGATAGTTTCAAACCTTTATAGTCAAAGATTCCTAAAAGATGAACACATTGAAAAAGGGATTTCAAAATTATACAAGGAGGCTGATTCAATGACTATAAATCTCACACGAATTTTGATTGACCTTGCAGGATTGGTTAAAAAAAGAAATGGGAAATTAAGTTTGACAAAATCATCAAAAAAGACTCTTGGAGATAATGAAGAATTACTGCGGCAGATATTTTTAACCTTTACAAACAAATTTAATTGGGCTTACTATGATAGGTATGGCGAGAATCAAATCGGACAACTTGGATACGGATTCTCTTTGATTTTACTTTCGAAATATGGACAAATAAAACGACTGGATTCCTTTTACGCTAAGAAATATTTCATGGCATATCCTAAACTTTTAGATTCGATTGAACCGACATACGGAACTTTAGAAAGATATTCAACAATGTGCTATTCGATACGGACTTTTGAAAGATTTTTAAACTATTTTGGATTAATTACAATCGAAGAGGAAAGAAAAGGATTTGATTCGACTAAATATATTACAACGACAGATTTATACGACAAATTAATAAAATGTACGCCACACAATCGACCCGACAGCCGGTAAGCCGAAAAGCCCACCGGAGCGCCTCTCCTATTTATCTGCTGAAATGTAATGAAGGCAGACCACACTGTTTGTATGCTTACGCCGAAGGTTCAGCATAAGCGTGTTCTTGGTCAACTCCCATACGAAGCAGTTTTTTCCGTCTGCGTTCCGGCTTTTTCCAGAAGTGCCATATTCAATATCTCAAACGGTTGCATATCCATCCGGTTAAAGGACGGTATTGTCCGTTGGATAATATAAGTTTCATCACCACAGAGAACACAGAGAAAAACCCTCTGTTCCTCTCCGTGCCCTCTGTGGTAAAAAACATTAACCAATAGCAGCATTGTACCTCCACCGAAAAAGATCCGTTACACTACTCAATATCAAATCATTTTGCTATTTTTAGCCATTAAAATTAATGATATGGGGGTTTTGCCCCTCTGTGACTCTCCGTGCCCTCTGTGGTAAAGAAAAATTAGTTTTACCACGGAGAACACAGAGAC
>JAVVFR010000304.1:0-2782 GCA_032250595.1 Bacteroidales bacterium
TTTATAATATCGTCCTGAAATAACTCCTGGCCTGATTCCGGAAATCTAATTGGATAGGATTGAAGCTCAGTGGATGACAAAAATAAAAGCCGGACATAAGAGTGTCCGGCTTTAAAAATACTACTACTTGCTACTATTACTACTACTACTACTACTACTTATACAAATCGTACAGCCCCTCCATATCCTGGCCAACCTTCTTGTCCAGCAACCGGGCGTACGTCTTGGTCATACTGATGGAGCTGTGCCCCTATATCATTAGTTCAAAATTCCTGCATTCCTAAATTTTCTCCAACATCAAATAAAAAGGGATTACTCCTCCGCCTGTGGCGGACTCGTGATCCCGAAGGGGGGGCAGCAAAACAAAAAGCCTGCGCTCACTGCGTTCGCTATGGCCTTTTTACTTCTATCCCTTACAAAAGCAAGCTTTTGACGGGATGATAGTAAAAAGCCCGATGACTACGTCATCAGGCTTTTTATTTTGCGGAGAGAGAGGGATTCGAACCCCCGGAGGTTTTACCCTCAACGGTTTTCAAGACCGCCGCATTCGACCACTCTGCCATCTCTCCGCCGCAAAAGTACAAACTTTTCTTTTACTACAAATCAATTTATCTGTTTATTTTTCCCACCCGTCTCTGCAGATGATATAATATCTCCTCCAGACGTCCATGCTGGGGGTTCATGCCGTCAATCCAGGTAATGGCCACTCCCCGCTTCTCCATACGCCGGTACCAGGTCATCTGTCGTTTTGAAAATTGATGTATCGCAGTATTTAACAGCGTAAACATCTTGTCATACGTGATCATCCCAATCACATATTCAGTGATATACTTATACTCCAGGCCATAAAACATCAGCTGCTCCGGTGTAAGGTTATAGGCAAGGAGTTGTTTTACTTCATCGATCATACCTTCCTCCAGTCTCTTTTCCAGGCGTTCTGTTATCCTGCTTCGTACTTCGTGCCGTGGCATTTTTATACCAAAAACCTGGTCACGCTTTACAGGCATCACCACAATACTTTCGGGATGGCCACGCTCCCACGCTGCTATCTCTATGGCCCTGATAAGCCGTTCTCTATCAGTGATATCGGTAGTGTTGTGAAGCGGCCTGAGATTCTTTAACCGGTTGATAAGGGTATTTGTATCCAACGCCTCCAACTGTGCCCTGAGAATTTTATCTTCAGAGGCTTCAGACATTTGATAACCACAGATGGCTGCTTCCAGGTATAGGCCGGAGCCACCACAGAGTATCGGCATCGTGTCACGTTGAACGATATCGTTAAAAACAGAAACGAAATCCTTGACAAAAGAGAACAGATTGTATACAGTCCCGGGGTCAGCAATATCTATCAGGTGATATGGTATTACTGTATCACCCAGGGAATAGTCTTCCATATCCTTCCCTGTACCGATATCCATCCCACGATACACTTGTCGTGAGTCGGCACTGATGATCTCTCCTTTCATTCTTTCGGCAAGCATCGCAGCCAGGCGTGTTTTTCCGGTGGCAGTGGGCCCTAATATGGTTATCATCTCAGGCATCATAGAAAATTCTTTTTTTGGTTTCTATTTCAAACAACAGGTCTCTGATCTCCGATAAGGTGTCGACAGCGGTATTGATAAAATCAAAATCCCCCTCTGTCACTGCAACAAATCCATGGTGCAGACGAATATTTTCGCGGAGGTTAATCACATCGTTAGGGTATTCGTATTCCTGATGGAGGTAACGCAACCATTGGAATATCCTGAGTCCGTCGAAGCGCTGATGCAAAGCATTGACAAAACGGTGTACTGAGGTGCTGTTGTTGCGTATGGTGCTCCAGATATCTGCTGTACCAAATAGTTTTTCGATAAATACATCAGCCTGTGTTTCAACATGCTTTTCAAAGAGTAGCGGAAAAGAGTCATACAGCTTCTGAACCCTTAAAAAAAGGGCAGGATGAAAAATAGGATATTTCTGCCAATCATTGTTGACCCCTGACATCAATGCCGGCCCTGTTCCCACCATCACTCGTGACGACAACCGTGCCGACGGATATACTCTTGCCCCGAGGCTCAATCCTATTGTACCGGCTTTTGCAAGCTTCTGCAACAGGTAGAAATCCTCAGTAAACGGCCTTGGGGTGATCCCTCCTATCTTACAATAGCTTTCAACACGCAACGCTATGGCAGCACCCAATGCCGTAAAGGCATACGGGCTTCTTATGGTAATCATATTTATCAGATATGTCCGCAGATAACACTCATAACGAATCAATGCCCTGTCAACGGCAGGATTGCCGGTCAGACTATGATAATAGGGAGTAGATAGAGCAATAATATCTTTGCGACACTGGAGTTTTTCCATTACGCTCCTCAGATAGTGGTGATCCAACAGGGTGTCTGCATCAAGACTCACGATGACATCGCTATTACGGGCTACACTTACGATATAATCCATACAAACTTTTCGTGCCATACCCACCCCTGCCTCTTTGGTTGACCAGCCGTTGCCGGGGGAGCTTCTGTCGATAATGTGAAGGCCAAAAGAATAGCGTTCCTTATGAGTGCTTAGCCACATTAGTAGCTTTTTATTCTCATGACAAACGGTGATTCTATCCTTGCGCTGCCACCAGTCGTCGGGCTGGTTAACACATATCACAACAAACAAAGGATATTGACACTCTTGTTGCTCTAACGAATCAAAACAGGCTTCGATAAAGCCCATTTCATCCATGGCCGGTATGGCTATCCATATAGTACCATTTTTATCATCCACGTTGTAAAGATAAGTAATAAGCATC
>JAVVFR010000305.1:0-2768 GCA_032250595.1 Bacteroidales bacterium
AGGCAAGGTAGTAGGAGCGGGGGATCACCTGTTGCCCTTTCCATACTCCGCTATCACACATCAACATACCGATACGTGCAAAATCGGTGGCAGTAGCATTAAAACAGCAGAATGCCTTTTCCATACCCTCTTTTTTGTCTAACGACCAGTGTGCATCGTGTGATGCCGACAGTGGCCCCCATAGTTTTTCGGATGCATATTCACTCAATGTCTTTCCTGTAGCTTCCGTAATCACTGTGCCTAAAATCTGCGTGTTGATGCTGATGTAGTTGAAATGCATTCCGGGGCTATGGCTAACCATTTGTTTTTGTACCTGCTCCTTTAGGTCAGTGCCGTAGTAAATTTTTGTTGTAGGAGAGAAAAGGGAGTTATATTTCTCTGAAAACTTGATCCCTGAACTCATCGTGAGAAGATGTCTGATGGTTAATCGACTGTTTTGTGATGTTTTATACTCGGGAATAAAATCTGATACCGGCTGGTCGAGGTTTTTTATATATCCATCTTCAATGGCAAAACCAATTAACAACCCCACAATGCTTTTTGTTGCACTGAAACAATTGGATATTGAAGTTTCAGAAAACCCATCGTAATAGCTCTCGTGGATCAGGCTGTCGTTTTGCACAACAATAAAAGCAACGGTTTCGTATCTGATAAAATTCTGTAACAACGAATCGGGAAGTAGGTTTTTGTTGTATTGTGATGATTGTAACAGCGGTACCGGATCAGTTGCTTCAACAATTCTGTTGGCAAATATTTTGTGATCATCAATATTGGGATATTGATAAAGCAAGGCGTTTCTTACATAACCTGGAAGAAGTATAAAGATTAAGAGGCATATTGAAAAGAATACAATGAGAAATTTGACGAACCGGTTTCCTTTTTTTTTATTCATCACTATATGGTTTTTTTACTGCAAGGTTAACGACTATATTACGTCTTCATCATCTCTTCAACGATATCTTCTACATTAATATTTTCAGCTTCAGCTTTGTAGTTAAGCACAATTCTATGTCGCAGCACAGCGACAGCAACTTTTTTAACATCTTCAATATCCGGAGAATATTTCCCTTGCATAGCAGCATTGCATTTAGCGCCAATGATAAGATATTGTGATGCACGCGGTCCTGCCCCCCATGCGAGATAGTTATCGGCCATAGGGTGGGAGCCATTCAGATGAGGCCGTGTCTTTCCTGCCAGGTTAACGGCAAACTCATACACGTTGTCTGTCACAGGAATCTTTCTTACAAGTTGTTGGAAAGCAATGATCTCCTCTGCTGTTAGCACGGTATCTACCAACGTGTCAATACCAACAGTTGTTGCTTTTACAATATTTACCTCCTCTTCCATAGATGGATAATCGAGCCAAATGTTAAACATAAAACGGTCGAGTTGTGCTTCAGGCAGTGGGTATGTCCCTTCTTGTTCGATAGGGTTTTGCGTTGCCAATACAAAGAAAGGTTTTGGTAAAGGATACGTGTTTCCTGCTACGGTCACTTCCCGTTCTTGCATCGCTTCAAGCAATGCCGATTGTGTTTTTGGGGGTGTACGGTTTATCTCATCTGCGAGTATTATGTGGGCAAATACCGGGCCTTTGTTAAAGAAAAACTCCCTTTGTTTGTTCAGAATCTCTGTGCCAATGATGTCGGATGGCATTAAGTCGGGTGTAAACTGAATACGGTTATAGGAGATGTCCATCACCTTTGCAAGGGTGCTTACCATTAATGTCTTTGCCAGACCGGGAACACCGATCAATAAGCAGTGCCCCTGACTAAAGATGCCATTGAGTAAAGCATTTATTACTTCATCCTGGCCAATGATAATCTTAGCTATTTCTGATTTAAGTTGTGCTATTTTTTCCCCGAAAGCATTTACTGCTTCTACATCATTGTTAAATGTCATTGTTTCTTATCTGATTTCTTATAAAATTCTTTTTTCTTGTTATCTGACACTGCCTGTCTTTCAGTATATCCAGTTATACGATAAATCACATTTTTTATATGATTCATCGATAAAATTCACGTAGGTTTGTTTTATTTTATTCTCGATCCATTCATTCATAACCCTGTTTTGTTTATCTTGTAGAGCGAACGATTGAATTTTGTCGTAATCTTCTTTAAGATTGATTACATGCTTTTCCCGTTTTTTATAAAGATAAAGCAGCCGGTATGCCTGAATTCCTTCACCGGTAACCATTATCACCGGGTCTGAGACTTCACCTTCCTTAAGTTTCCTTACAGTAAAAGCAACAGCTTCATCCATCGCTTCTAAAGTGAATGATGATGATCCGTCATAAGGGTTTACCAGTTTTCCTGCATTCTTTTTTGATGGATCTTGCGAATATTTGGCAACTGCTTCTTCAAAAGTGAGACTATCCATCTCAATAAGAGCTTTGATGTTTTTCAGATCTTTCGCAGCCTGCGCGATATCTTTAGGTTTAGGTTTTGGGATTTTCAAGATATGTTTTACAGTAATATATTCCCCGCTGCGTTTTACCAGCATGATAATATGGAATCCGAATTGTGTTTCAATAACATCTGAAATCTCTCCGGGTTTTTTAAGGTCGAAAGCGGTAGCTTCAAAAACCGGGTCCATCACACCACGTCCGAAGGATATCTCTCCATCCTTTTTTGCCGAACCGGGGTCTTCACTGTATATCCCCGCCATAAGACCAAAGTCTTCTCCTTCTTCAACACGCTTTTTTAGGGTTTTTAGTTCATTGATAATTTTTTGTCGCTCTTCCTCAGATATCGGGGGCTTCCTTACCAGCT
>JAVVFR010000306.1:0-2753 GCA_032250595.1 Bacteroidales bacterium
ATATTGATAAAAGTGCAAAGCGCTAACATCTTTTTTACTGTAACTATTTAATTTCATTCTGAATCTACGGTATGGATTCATTTGTGGATGGGAAAGAAATAGATAACCATTGGGTTTAAGAACTCTATTTATTTCCATCGCCATCTTCTCGTATCCATTGACATCATGCTCTATAACGCCCGGAGACCAAAAGCCATCAAAAAAATTATCTTCAAAATCAAGGCTGTTTACATCACCTTTAATGATGTTTAGTTGAGGTTGAACCTCTTTAATAACATCAACAATTTTCTCATCATAATCCAGGCCATAAGCATCAAAACCCCGGAGATGCAACTCATAAGTCAGCATAGCCATTTCACATCCTCCTTCTAATATCCTGGCGTTTTTGGAAAGATATTTCTCAGTGATTTTAGTTTCAAAAAGCAGCCTTTTGCTTTTTCTTCGAGAGTTGAATAGTTCCCGGAGTTTATTTTCATTCCATCTTAAGTGCCAAAACGATTCATCAATAATAGCTTCTGAATAACACCGAAGGCATTCTTTCTCTTTATCGATAATTTTTATCATGGTCTCCTGAGAATATTACTTATTAGTATTGTGAAGGTGCCATTTTTTTTGCTGTAATTTTCTAATGTATTGCCTAATAACTTTCCTGTCACTTTTTCCGATTACCATGATAATCAACACAAAATACAATAACCCGAAAAAAGCAGTGAGGGCAATGAATACCGGCCATGTATCAGCTTCAAACGGCAACGCAAGATATCCAAAATAGGCAGCAAAAAGGACAATCACGATCAAATATGATCCGGAATAGGCTCTTTTGGCGTAATCCATAAGATTAAACTTGTATTCTCTTCTAAAAGAAAACAGGTAAATAAATTGTGTAATAGCCAATGATAAAGACACCCCTGCTACAAAACCGATAACCCCATAAAAATAGGCTAAAGGGAGGCTCAGCCCTAAAGCCATAGTTGTATATAGCAAATTGTTGATCATACTGATCCTGGTTCTCCCTGTTGCATAATAGTACATCAACAGACTGCCTGTTCGGGGCAGAAGGTATGGTGCCAGCAGTACTTGGAGGATAACAACTGAATCTATGTAATCAGGACCCACCCAAAGGAGAATAAAATCATAGCACAAGATAAATGTTAGGCTGATAATCCCCATAAAAAAGATAGACTCATACTTTTGAAAAAGTATGGCTTTTTTAAGTTGACTCTGCTCAGTTTCTATTTCTGATTCACTGAATCCGGGGATAAGGGGTCGCATTATTGCATTATTGAGTTGTAAAATTGGGTTTTTTACCTTTAAAGCAATACTATACATTGTCACAGATACCGGATTTGTTATGATGCCAATGATACCTCTTGTTCCTTGAGCGAAGAACTGTGACGTTAAGGCAATAATTGTCATACCACCCATATACCGCCATGTTTTTTTTATAATATTCCATGATGGCTGTGAAGGGATTAGCCGGAATCCTTTTAAATGGCGCTTAAGAAAAAATGCATCTAAACATGCAGTGGCAACAGGAATATATACAAACTGAAGAAAGGTAAGATCACTTATTGTTGGTTGTGGTTTTACAAATATCAAAACCAATATCAACACAAAAAAGGTGGTTCTTGCAAAAAGATCGGAAATGTTTGCAAGGTCGAAACGTACTATCCCTCTTAACACAGTATTCCATACCGCCAATACGTTGCTTAGTAGTAACCCGAAAGAGAAGATATAACATGAACGGATGATGTCTGTCGCCAGATTTGCTGGTACGTCACTGAAAATACGGTAAAAGTTGTGCCCGATAAAGATGGCTATTATCATCCCTATGAGCGAAAGGACGCTCTTGACAGCAATAAATGTGGATACAAAACGGTTTAAGGCACTTATACCTTGCCTGTAATAATTAGAGGTGTATTTTAAGATAGCTCCTCCCATGCCAAACTCTAACAAGACTTTGATGATGTTGAAAGAGACGATGATCTGAAACACCCCAAAGGCAATGTCTCCATAGCTTCTCAGCAGGAAAGGTACTGCAATAATAGCAAGAATACCTGTAGCAAAAAGGTTAATAAACTGGAAAAGCAGACTGGAGCCCAGTTTTTTGTTTAACCCCATGATAGTTGCTTTTTAAATTTTTGAATAAATGACATGATTTTAATTTGTATGGTAAATGGCACATAGATGGTACTGATTTTATAGATGATTACAGATAAAAATTTAATCCATAAGAATCCTTCCTATCCGTGTCATACGCGTTCTATGTATACAGCCCTGCTCAAAAATAGTGCTCTTCAAGAAAACTATTAATAGATTGTACGATATCTCCTCTGTTCTCCGGTGTGTCATAAGTCTCCAATGGTATCCCCGGATAAGAAAACGACTGAAAAACATGGTTTAACGACTTGCAATAATGTTCATTATCATAACTAATATTTTTGCACCGAAGCAAGAAATTCTCAAGCAGGTCTATGGCATCTCTAAAATGGTTATCAACTTTTTCTACAAAATAATATGGTTTAAAAGCATTGAGTGTTTTTTTTCCAAGGAAAGGAGTTTCCCAACCTATGGATCCTGCCCAGCTCAGGACAATATCTGATGCTTTCACGGTATCATAGCTTGATATATAAGGATGCAGCAGGGTGGTATTTTTAAAAGCTTTGATCTTTTTATACAGTGTCAGGTTTCTTTTGTTGAACATCTCCGGATGCTCTTTGATAATAAAATGGAAGTCATCTCTGTGCCGATCG
>JAVVFR010000307.1:0-2749 GCA_032250595.1 Bacteroidales bacterium
AGAAATTGATGCCCGGTGCCGGGCAGAAGTTGTCTTTGGTCTTAAAGAGGAAATTGTATGTGTTTGATGTTACTCCACAGCCGACATTAGTCGCCAGATGTTGGCACCCTGTTTGCCAGCTGAAGGTAGTCTGCACCCCGAACATACCGGTTATGGGGTTGGTAAGGGTTGTAGTGGGTGTGAGGTTAGCACAGGGTGGGTTAAGGCACCCTCCAGAATTGATAGGTGCTGCGAATTGGGATCCTGTAGCATAGAGCGACATCGTTTGTGGTGTGCTGTTGGGGCAGTACTCAAAGTCGGTTGCAGAGATAGTAAAAGTCACAAAATCACCTGCACGCACCGTATCGATATAATTAACATATTGTCCGGAGCTGTTAGCAAAAGGCGGTGTTACATTAGGTGGGTTGTTGGCTCCGCAACTCAGCAGTACTACCTGCATTTCACGGAAAATCTCAGCAACTTTTATCTGACACTTGTAGGCAGTTACCTTGGTAACCGTAACAAAAGCACCATTGGTATAAGAGGTAAAGGATATTTCACCGGTTTGTGAGTTTAGTGTGGCAGCAACATTGTTTGGGTTTTGCGCAGGGCCCGGCAATGGAGTGTTCCATGTGTAACCCGGCGCAAAGTTGGTAATGGGTGCTGAAATATTGTTATTCAGTGGTTGTGCCCAACTGTAAACAAGGGAATCAAGTTCTACATCGGAAGCTACATGGTTATAGGTAAAAGGGTATCCGGTACAGATAACCGTAGAAGGGATCTCATCAAATTTTGGAGAGTTGTCGAAGCAGGTGTTTACCGGTTGATTGTTATAAGGATACATATAAGCCCGTAGATACCAGCTTAAACTACTGGCGTTTAGAATGTTTGTACAAGGATTTCTACAACATGAGGTGTAGCCAAAATACCATCCTGATACCGGTGGTACCCCTGTTAAAGGTACCCCATTGGGATAGCTTTGGTCGGAAGTATAAATATGCTCTTCCACACCGCCTGTATTTGATACTGTTGTAGTAGCACAAGTAATATTTGGTCCACCCGGACAACCACAGACAGGTGAAATGTCGTTAATTGCAATTCGTGTCATACTAATGGAAGTAACACCCTGTGCGTTGGTTTGTAATGTTGTTGTAGCAGGATAGTTAATCCCGGCACACTCACGGTATACTTTCATGATGAACCTGAAGTTTCCTGAAAGAGTGCATTCCCATGTAATTTCTCCGCCCATGTAGTGAGAAGCCAAGAGATGTGTTGGAAATGCTAAAACGGTTAGCAGAAATAATAATAAAAGTTGCTTTTTCATGATCTGTACTGTTGTATTGGGTTAATATATTTTCTTTCGTATATGTTATAATTAGCTTTATAATGAAGTATTCTTTCCTGTATTTTGAATGGTTTTACCTGCTGTAACAGTGGTTAGCTCATCCAGTATTAAATATTTGTTGGCTAATTCCATTATTTCTTCACTGCCGGTGTTTCTCATCTTTTCATAGGCATATGAAACCCATGGCATGTCAACACCTGTCTGACAGAGTTCAGCAACCACCGATAGTTTATTGAAAGCACCATCTAAGCTGCGCAAGATACTGCCGGTCATATAGCGTTTTACTGTTTCCAGCTCATCTGCAGGAATGCGCTCTTTTTGCAGCATTTTTATCTCTTTTTGAATCTCTTCAATCCCTTGTTGCCGGTATTGATGCCCAATATCGGTGGCGATAGTGATAATGCCGGTATTGGCAAACGGGATAATACGTGCACCAACACCATAAGTAAACCCTTTATCTTCACGGAGATTGGCCATTAGTCTTGAACTGAAATATCCACCCAATAGTGTAATGAGCAGCTCCATGCCCGGATAGTCAGGATCTGCTTTTGCAAAAAGATTTTTTCCAATACGCAATGAGGTTTGTTGTGCCTGGGGCATCTCCAGATGGGTATGTGTTGGTGGTGTACCATGAATGGCATTTTTGGAATGCGTTTTTTTTGTTGTTGTTTTAAGTTCCTGATGCTTAAAATATTGCTCAATGGCTTCAACCATCCGATCAGGATTGCCGGAGGCAAGAAATATATCCGGAGCTGTTGGCAGGATGTATTGTTGATGGTACTGAGTCAATACCTCTTTTTCTATACTTTCATAGTGTATGCGGTTGATGATTTTACCCAAACTATGATTGTCGCCAAACAGTTGTTGCATAAAAATTTCTCGTGACCTGACAGTGGTTTTTTGTTGGTTTACCTCATAGGCTTGAATATGTTTCTGGATATAGCGTTGAATCTCATTGTCATCATACAGTGGTTGATATATCATCTCGCTAATCAGCTGTAAAGAATGCGTATCTTCTTCTTCTAGAAATATTGCTGAGAGCGAACTGTAATCATTATTTACAGAGGTGTTACAGATCATCCCGGTTTGTTCCATCTCTTCACTGAAATGACCAGGGGTTTTTCCTTTCACACCTTTTTTTATCAATGAAAAAGCAGCATCAGGGAGTGCGGGGTTGTGGTGGTTTTTTTTGCCTGCGGGGAATGCAATAATAAGCTTCGATAATCCGGAAATTTTTGTACGGAGGGTATGCACATCTATTCCATTTGGCAAAGTAACCTTTTTAACATCCGGCAGACCGAGGAACTGTTCCGTAGATAATGTTTTTGTATGTTTAATCGTTGTTTCCACGTTGCTCTATTTTCTTAATAATGTTACAGCGCCTTTTTTAGTGCGGGCATTGCCTTTGCTGTCGGAAACGCTTAT
>JAVVFR010000308.1:0-2743 GCA_032250595.1 Bacteroidales bacterium
GCAAAAGAGAGCACATTTGTAGTATTTACAGGCTTTGTGCCGGAAAGTGTTGCAGTGAGCATCTTTTCATTGGAGGGTAAAGAAGTTAGCTGTCAACATGTTTTTGTAAACAATGGTTTAGGAGAAATAGATCTTTCAGGAATCAAAAAAGGTATGTATCTGATAAAAACCGGACTGTATGACCGGGTTCAGAAATTGATCGTTTATTAATACCCGCACCCTTTTCTATTGTTAAATAAAAACCAACATTCCTTCAAAAAAAGAATTCTAAATAATTTTTGGAATAGTTCTTTTTTTTCCTATATTTGCACCCTCAAAAAACAACAGTCATATGAAACGGACATTTCAACCATCGAACAGAAAAAGAAGGAACAAACACGGATTCAGAGAAAGAATGAGCAACCACAATGGGAGAAAAATTCTTGCCCGCAGAAGAGCTAAGGGCAGAAAAAGACTCAGCGTGTCTAGTGAAATGAAATAGATTTTTAACGGCACTAATCCTGTCATATGGCTGTCATATCTTTTATGACAGCTTTTTTTGTTGCCCTCTAAATAGAGTACCCCCTTTAATACTTACCAATAAAAACATCTAATTTATCATTACAGCACGAAACATTCCGTTATATTTGCATTAAAACTGTTCATAAAAAAATGCACTAATGACAGGTGTTTGGATACTTTTTATTCTTATCGTTTTCTTATATATTATTTACAGGCTTCTATCATCATGGCTCCTGCCATGGATGGTAAAAAAAAGCACAGTGCATTTTATTGCTCGCTTTCTTACCCAAAACCCTGATTTTGTCAACCTAGTTTTATCCCCGAAATACGAAAATATTGACACAAAAATAGCAACCCGATACAAAAGACCCGATATCAATTTATATATAATCATTCAGACAAACAATTTTGACAAATCTGATTTATAGTTTATTTTCGCAACATCAATTTTTTAAAAATATATCATGTCTGATAACACATCATAACCTGTTGCTAATATTTCACAAATAAAACAACCTTAACAACACGACAAAAACAAATTATTATGATGATAAAAAAAACCTTTAATTGGAGATCTTTATTACCCTATGTTGTTGCAATTTTAGTATTCTACGCCATTTGCATTGCTTTTTTCAATCCTCTTTTAGAAGGAAAGCGGTTAAAGCAGTCTGATATTGTAAGCCATAAAGGGATGGCAAAAGACATCAACGACCACCGTGAGCAATATGAAGAAGAGCCTTACTGGACAGATGGCATGTTTAGTGGGATGCCTTCTTATCTTATCTCTGTATATTACAAATCCAATATTATAAAAGAGTTGAATAAGGTATTCAAAGGGTTTCTCCCAAATCCTGCCGGTATGGTGTTCCTCTATCTTCTTGGGTTTTATATTCTTCTTTTATCATTGCGTGTCGACAAATGGTTGAGTATTGTAGGGGCAATAGCTTTTGCCTTCTCGTCTTACTTTTTTATCATTCTCGAGCCGGGGCATAACACGAAAGCACTGGCGATAGGCTATATGGCTCCGTTATTTGCCGGCATCATATTAACCTATAGAGGAAAATATTGTTTGGGGGCAGGCATGACCGCACTCTTTCTTACGCTACAAATAAAAGCCAATCACCCGCAAATAACCTACTATCTTCTCTTACTTCTACTACTTTACGTTTTTGTAGTATTGGCAGATCATATTAAAAACAAGATGCTTCCGAAGTTTTTAAAGTCCACCGGTATTCTTGCAGTAATTGCTTTATTGGCGGTTGCCACGCATGCACCAACATTGCTGGCGATGAATGAATACCTGGAAGTATCCACACGTGGCACTTCCGAAATTGCTATTGACAAACAGAAGAAGACCAAAGGGCTTGACAGAGACTATGCTACAGCATGGAGCTATGGCAAGCAGGAGAGCTTAAGCCTGCTTATCCCAAATATCAAAGGGGGGTCATCAAGCAAAGCCATTGGCGAAAATGAATCGTTGCTCAAAGCTGTCAACGAACCCGATATGGTACAAACTATCGCCAACACCAGTGCATATTTCGGCAATCAACCCTTCACCTCAGGCCCGGTATACATTGGAGCAATAGTGATATTCCTGTTTGTCCTGGGTATGTTTATCTTAAAAGGGAGGCTGAAATGGGTGCTTTTTGCGGCAACAGTATTCTCTATCTTGCTCG
Source organism: Bacteroidales bacterium (assembly GCA_032250595.1). Taxonomy (GTDB): domain Bacteria; phylum Bacteroidota; class Bacteroidia; order Bacteroidales; family SKPS01; genus SKPS01. The sequence continues at coordinate 2,178 of JAVVFR010000308.1, forward strand.
CCTGGGGTAAGAATATGATGTGGCTTACCAATCTGTTCCTCGACTATTTCCCCATGTACAGTAAATTCAGAGCGGTTTCCATGATCCTTGTAATTGCAGAACTATGTGTCCCTATCGTTGCTTTTCTCGGACTAAAACAGATCTACCAACAGCCCCGTATTATCTTCGACAAGGTAAAGATTTTTGGCAGAGAGATACAGAAAATAGTGCTGGCCTTCATTCTTACCGGCGGCATCGCTTTTCTGTTTGTCATTGCTCCGGGAATTATCACCCTTGAAAAAGAAAATGAAGCTGATAATATGCGCAAAAGTTTTGTTAACTATTATCAACAGCAGATGAGCAAACAAGGGCAACAAGCAGATATGGCACAAATCAATGAAGCGGCTAATCAGTTTGTGCCTCAGTATATGAATGAGCTTGAAAATGTCAGAAAAAAGATTGTTAGAAATGATGCATTCCGTTCATTCATTTATATTTTACTTGCTGCTGCACTATTGTTTTTCACTACACGAAGGAAGAAATTCAACCCGATGTTTCTCACCGTCTTTCTTGGGCTTCTTATTCTT
>JAVVFR010000005.1:0-16167 GCA_032250595.1 Bacteroidales bacterium
GGCATCTCACCATCAGCTTTCCATCCGATGTCACCACTTTGGATGGCTGCTGTTTGGTCATCATTTTGTTGTCTGGCAATAGACTCGAAGAGTGAAGGACTATTTTTTATCAATGACAGCAAGCTGTCTGCAAGCTCTTCAGCTTCGCTGTAAGTGCGTTGTGCAGGTCCTTGTTGTGGTGGATTAGGCACATTTTCATAGGTGATAAGAATATGGCTGGAGCGGATAGAGTCGGGACGTATTTGTGTATCAATCAGTTTTATCATATGATAAGCGTTTTCAGAGACGTAAGGGCCATATATGGTGCCCGGTTCACTTGAAAACATAATGGAGTCAATCAGCGGTTCAAGGATGCCTTTTTTGATGTATGTGCTGTCAAAAGCCTGATGTGAATGTGCCATAAGAAAGGCTTGCGGATCAACAGGTTTTTCGAAATCACTCTTTAATTGTATCATCTCTCTTTCAATGGCAGCTACATCTTCACGTGTTGGAATAACATCAAAAACAACATATTCGATCGTAGCTTGCGCATCTCTCTCAAACCTTTTTTTATTTTCCTTCCACCAGAGCTCATAGTCATCGTCGGTGAGTGTGATAAGGCTGTCGGGTACCGTTTCGTAGCTCTTAAATACAAAAGCAGTTTGCACCGACTCGTTGGCTTCAATAAAGTCTATTTCTGCCAATGCAGTGGGAGTGTAGTATGATTTAACAATGAGGTTGTTGTATTTGGTTTGAAGCCGTATTTTTCGCAAATCATCAATAAACCTGCTCCATTGATTTTGTTCATCCAACGGCCTGGTAGTGATCTGATCCATATAGTTTTTAACGGCAGACTTATCGAAATTTCCTGACTGATTAGTGAAAGCTTGTACAATTTGAGGATGTGGTTCAGCACCATAGAGCATATCCGTTAATTCGCGGTTTGATATACCCGGTTTGGGATTGTGCTCAACATCAATGGCAAGACCTATCTTTTCAGCTTGTTTAAGCAAGACATATTCGTTTACCAATTCATCGAAAAGACGGTTACGAAGTTCAAAAATATCTGATCTGGAGGGATTAAACTCAGGATCTCTCATAGCAATATTTTCTAATTGCTGGTTGAGTTCGCTATCAAAAAAATCGATGGAAATTTTCTCTCCTTCTATAATAGCAAGCGGGTCAGGAACACGTTGCTGGTTTCCTCCACGGTTACTGAAAAAATCTGTCAGAATAAAAGTTAACAATGCTGCACCAATGATGATGAGCAAAAGAATCGACCTTTTTCTAATTGCGCCTATTACTGCCATTTTCTACATTTTTTTAAACAAGGTGCAAATGTACAAATCAAAGTTTACCTATAAAAATAAAATATCAATAATTCAACACCTGTTACAATTTTTTTCAACTAATTTATAAAGGTTTGGTATAAGAATTCCAACGTTTACGCTATCTTGCCATTAGGATTTGGCAGTAACCTTTACTTTTTTTATTTTATTTTCGGTTGCTTCGGTGATAGTGAACAGCCAGTGGTCGATTTCAATAACTTCATCGATGGCAGGGATGCTTTTGTGGTGATGAATAATATAACCGGCCAGCGTCTCATACTCTTCACTTTCGGGGAAGTGAAAACCATAGCGTTGGTTAAGATGGTCGATCTCAATACGTGCTTCAAAGATATATTCTTTGTCGGAGAGTCTTTTCTCGAGTAACCGGGTAGTATCAAACTCATCTTCAATCTCACCAAAAATCTCTTCAATAACGTCTTCAAGGGTAAGCATACCGGCAGTGCCACCAAATTCATCTACCACCACTGCAATGCTTTTCCTCTCTTTGATGAATTTTTCCATGAGCGTATTTGCCAGCATTGTTTCGGGTACAAATAACAAGGGCCTTAGAATAGCACGTATCTCTTTGGGTTTATTAAATAAGTCGAAGGAGTGTACATAACCGATAAGATTATCGATAGAGTCTTTATAGATGAGAATTTTTGAATGAACAGATTCAATAAGTCTCTTTTTAAGTTTTTCTATAGGTTCTTCTATATCCATCGCTACAATTTCAGTACGTGGGACCATACACTCTTTAAGTTTTACCGTTCTGAAGTCGATTGCATTTTGAATCATCTGTATCTCTTGTTCATAGGCAGTATTTTCTTCGTTCTCATTACTGAATGTGAGCAGAAAACTCTCGAGATCAATAGAACTTAAATGGTAACGCTCTTCTTTAAGGCTTATGCCAAGGAATCCTTTGATTATTAAACGGCTAAGCCAGATAAAGATAATTGCTACCGGATAGAAAAGCAGGTAAAAGAAATAGACCGGTACGGCAAAGATTTGAATGATGCGGTTGGGATATAACCTAAATATTATTTTTGGAATAAATTCAGCAGTGATAAGGATGATAATGGTTGCAATAATGGTTTGGATCAATAAGAGTAGAAATTCATGACACTTTAAGGCAGGGAACATTCCTGTTAGCCATTCTTCCAGAATCAAAGACATAGAGATACCAAAAATAACAAGAGCAATGTTGTTGCCAAGCAGCAGGGTTGTGATAAGTTTTGAAGGTGCATTGAGGAAAGTGGAGAAGATATTACCGCTTATCACGCCTTTTTGCTTGTCAATCTCAATACGCAGTTTATTGGAACTGATATAAGCAATCTCCATTCCTGAGAAGAATGCTGAAAAAAGTATTGTAATTATAACAATCAACCAACTCATACTACAAATATAGCATTAATATAGTGTTTACATAAAAAAGGTGATATGGCATGATCAATTTTCATCAGGAAAAAAGAGCGAAGCATCTCTGACTTTATTGATGCGCCAATAGGTAAATCTTTCATCGGCCACCATGCCTTTTTCTCCATGGATAACTTCATTATTGTGGGTGGTTATTTTTACATAAGTATTGGTATATATTTTTTTTGTGTGCCTGTTCCATATCAGATGTTCCGTATTCAGGGTGTCATTATCTTCGTTGATAACCACCACATCATATTTTGCTTCAACAATCTTCTTTAGCTGATATTCAATAGCGTATCCTGCTTCAAGCATAGCATTTTTATTCCCCAGGGAGTCGAAAAAAAACACAGTGATACCATCGGGCATAATGGTTAAAATTTCATCTTTCACATATTTTTCCATTTTTGGCGTAATCAGTTGGATCTTTGTTGAAGCATTTTCGCTAAAAATAATCTCAATATTTTCACCCCATACTACCGGTTTTTCACTTTCCTGCGACATTTTCTCAATTTCCTTCGGATTGTTAACACAAGAAAAAAGCATTGCTGCACAGAGGGTGCAGGCAATGCATAGAAAGGTTATATATTGTTTTTTTACCAATAGCGGTATCATTAGTCTCTTGACCTGACAGTAGTTGTTTCGTTTATCCAGCAACCGGTATTAATAACATCTCCGGGATTGATATTTGGATCAAAGAAGATATCTTCTTTAAGAGGGAATCCTCTTCTTGTTTTATTCATGCCATCTTCTGCTTTGGCTGTGATAACAGGATCGTTGGTTAAGCTTTTTGCCTTGGCATATTTGTCGTATGCGGCCCAATAGGGAGCACCTTGTCCGGTGACTGATGAACCGCAGGTGCCGACACCATTATGATAGATCTCGGCGAGCTTTAGATATATCTCCGGGTCATTCTCTTTCAATGCTAAAGCATCATAAGCCGATTCACGTGCTCTGGAATATTGTTTCTGAGAAATATAAATGTCTGATAAAACAAGCAGATATCTTATCTTATCTTCAATCTCTGTCTCTTTAAAATTTCTGATAGCTTTGTTAAGATAGGTAATTGACTGATTGAAATTTTTCATTTTAAAGAAATAGCGTCCCAACTCTGCCTGTGTAGAAGGCTTCGGGTCTAATCGTTCGAGTTGTTGAAGTGCCCGGATATAAAGAGGGTAGTCATGACAATCTTTAATTTTCAAAAACTTAACAATGTTATTGCACAGCTCGATATCCGTGGAGTCTTTTTCATATTTTGGGGTATATATATCAATCAATTGCTCGCAGGTAACATACTGTAGCATTAAGGTAGTCATTTTTTCCTGGGTCTCTTCATACTCAATATTTCCTTTCTTGATATTTTCGACACAATACTCTGAGGAAGTTACATAGCGGTTGAGGAGTGCTTCCACTGAAATTTTTCCTGCGTTGAACATATTCAGATGGTTCACCAGGTCATAAAATATGATAGCTGCTTCGGCTTTGTTTCCGGAAGAATCAACAGCAATTTTAGCTGTTTTGTAAAGAGATAAAGTATCGTTGGGTCGATATGATATCATATCATAAAACTTACGGGTATATACATACCCTGTTCGTCCAAAATACTTGGCTCTGATATCATATGTCATCAGAAGTGTGTCGATATATTTTTCTTTGATTGTTTCGTTTTCAGCGATCTCCATCATGCCTTCCATAATTCTTTTTGCTCTGATGAATGTATTGATACGAGATCCGGGGCAATTAAGCACTACATACCGCCACGATGGATAAAAGTCGACTAAATATTGGTTATTGCCGGATTTTACCCACAGGTCATAGGAAGTGCTGTAAATAGAGAGGTGATCGATACACTCCAGACTGTCATAGCCATAATTAGGCAACAACGAATCGGGTGGTATTATTGATGATTTTGTAATAGTTGCTATACCGGAAGGGGTTACACCATGGGTTGTCGTTGCCATGGATGTTATAGAAGCGATTATCACAAAAAGCATTGAAAATAACTTTGTTTTCATACTGTCTATCATATTTATTGTTATTACTATATTAATTATAAAGTGGTTGCAAAAACCATCTCTCCTGATTCATGGTAAATGAGAGATAAAACTTTATATATTGTTCTTTTATTAATCCTTTTTCAGTGGTACCTCTGTTTCCTAGCTCCAAACCGACGTTTATCAATGAGTTGCTGTAATTCTTATTGTATATTGGTATACCTACACCAAAACTTATGCCATAATCATTGATTTGGCTTCCATCGAAGGAGAGATAGGTTTGTTTGTATTTAGCTCCGGCGCGCAGAAAGAGTTTATTGACTTTATAATGTGCACCCAGCGCAGCGTGATATGACATAGAAAAGGAGTCGGTTTCATTGAATGCTTTGTATTTTGTCCAGTCCTGCATCCCGGCATCGATACCTACAAGCCACTGGTCGGACTGGTACATATTGACACCCGCGCCAATGTGCAACGGCAGGGTGATTGTTCCTTTATCGCCTGTAATATTTTCAATGGTATCGCGGGTAAGTATGGTCCCTGAAGCACTATATTTGAAGGTCTCGGTAAACCTGTCGTCGCGGGCATTGAGGTTGCCTGAATAGTTAGCCACGATACCTGCACTTAAAAACCTGCGTTTGTTTTCATTGATAAGGCCCTGGTACTGTAAGCCAAAATCGAAAGTGAATGCATTGACAACTCTTGCATTCTCTGATCTGATGTTTAGATAGTTTGTGGAGTCGAAATTTATTCGTTGTTCGTGGTTGAGAGATCCAAAGAGATAATTGACGTTGACACCAAGAGAGAAATTTTTATTGATTTGAAAAGCAGTGCCGATAAAGGTTTTATTAAGTCCGCCATCGCCGAGGTAAGCAATCTCATGCCCACCGATATCTGGGTCGATAATGTAGTATGTAACAGCATAACCAACCGAAGAATAGGGTAAGAGGCCAAGGGCTATGCTCCATCGTTTTGCAATAGCGGAACCATAGAGCAGATGGCCCAGGTTGATAAAACTTTTATCGTTGGTCTTAGCTTCTGTTTGCATACGGGTGATATGGCCTTGTAATCCAACATCAAAAACAAAGTGTTGTTGTTGCAACCCTGCATAACTGGCAGGATTTGCCGGGTTCAGAAAGAGGGGAGATTGAATAGAGTATTTCAACCCTCCCATACCGGCATTGAAACCGGAAGTGAAGGAGTAGATATCACCAATGCCAAAACGGGAGTAAGGTGATGAATTGCTGTTTTGGGCGTTGGCAAAAGTTACTGTTATAATAGTAAGCGCTGCTGTAAATAAGATTGTTTTATAGTTTTTCATTAAAGTCAAGTATTTCATTTAAACCCGTGGCTACAATATTTGGGAATGCAAAAATGCTAATTTTTAGTTGTTTATCAAAAAAAATCCTGTCACCACCACTTAAAATTATTTTTAAATCTTTGTATTTATTACGGTAATAGCTTATTGTATGCTGCATAGCAGCGATAGTATGATTTACAGTACCACTTAATATTGCTTCTTCTGTTGATCTTCCGGTAAGCGGGGTGTCGGGAGCAAGAGTTATCAACGGCAGATGAGCGGTGAAATTGTGTAGTGCTTTTAGTTGCATGTTAAGTCCCGGGGCGATAGCACCACCCAGATATTCACCATTATTGGTGATGAAATCGTAAGTAATACAACTGCCGGTGTCGATGATTAAAACATTATTGTCGGGAAAGTGTGTATGGCCGGCAACGGCAGCTGCAATACGGTCGACACCAAGAGAAGACGGTGTTAAGTAGCGAATGGAGATAGGCAATGGGGTGGTATGATCGACTGTAAGCAGTGGACAGTGTTGTTGAATAGTATCGTTGAGGATATGATGTTGGTTCACTACACTGGCGATAACTGCCGACTCAAATGGCCCGTGGCTGTGAAAAAGGTCCTTGATATACGAACTGTCAGGTATCGCTTCATGAACAATTGAATTGAGGCACGACTTTTTGTTAAAGACATAAAATTTTGTTAATGTGTTACCTAAGTCAATAATAAGTTTCATGTTGTCAGGGATGATAATTGTACAAAAGTAGTGAAAGTTAAAACAACCATGGTAGTTTGACGAAAAAGAATAGGTATTTGTAACGGAAAAGCAGTAAAAAATTTGGAAATGATTGAAAAAGGTCTTTATTTTGCGCATCCAAAAAAAGAGGTACCATAGCTCAGTAGGTAGAGCAACGGACTGAAAATCCGTGTGTCCCTGGTTCGATTCCGGGTGGTACCACTAAAATGAACCTCTTGAGTATTATATTTAAAATACTCAAGAGGTTTTTTACTTGACTTATTTACTTAATTAATTGTCAAAGAAAACATGGGCACCCTGGTGCGTGTCATCCCCATGATCGTTGTTAGAATAGATATTGTGGGGCTCAACTGTGGGAGGATAATTAATTCTTGGCCAGTTGGTTCCGGCTTCGTCTTTGGCTACAGCATCTCTGTGCAGATAAATACCCCCTCCAAACCACTCAGCAAAGTTGTCTGATATATTGTTACCGTAAATCTTTGCCTCACAGTTATCACCAGAATAAATTCCTCCACCACATGCCTGGGTGCTGCCTTCAGCCGCGTTGTTCGATATTGTGTTGCCATTTATCGTAGCTAAAACATTAACCCATAAGTAAATTCCTCCACCCCGTCTGTATGCCATATTATCTGAAATAAGGTTATTCTCAATAATTACTTCAGAAGCGTCAATCATTATACCCCCACCACCTCGGCTAGGATTCCATGCTTCATTGTTGGTAATATTGTTATTAATGACAGTGGCTGTAGATTGATAGGTAATGGCAATGCCCCCACCTGAGCCATAATTGCCATTTTGTTCTCCTGCAATATTTTCGGAAATAGTATTGCCGCTAATCATGGCATTGGATTCACGGTAAATTACAATGGCTCCTACACGGCTGCCAATGTTACCGGTAATAACATTATTAAGAATGTCGACACTCGAGCTATGAGTTACCGATATTGCACCTCCTGAATTATCTGAGGCCCCTTCATTATTGATTATCTCATTGTTGACAATAGATGCTGTTGATTCAACAGTAATTTTTATTGCCCCTGTGCCAAAACCTGTAGTATTGTTTTTGATGATGTTTCCTGTTATATCTGCAACAGCTTTGTCTGATGCATTGGCTCCACCAATATGAATAACCCCGTCGGCGCTTTCATGATTAGTGAAAATATTGTCTTTGATAATAACATTTGATAATTTAATAGCGTAAATAGCTCCCCCACGACTATTTGCATCATTTTCAAAAAACATATTTCCTTCAATAATGGGTTGGGATTCGTTTGTAACAAGAATGCCTGCACCATACTTTGCTGTATTGTTTCTAATAATGTTATGCTTAATAACCGGGCTTGATGAATTGGCTATTATTATTCCTCCTCCGTCTTCTGTTCCGGCATTGCCACCTGTAATAGTAAAACCCAATAAGAGGGTTTCTGATGTTTCACCACTTGTTATGGTAACAACAGTGCCATTATCGTTGCCGTCAATAATAGTAGAGGCAACCACATTGCTGTCTGTCGGGTCAGTACTGCAGAGCATAATCAGCTTTCCTTTAAAATCAATATTTTCTTTATATGTTCCCGGTAATACCACTACTGTATCTCCATTTGAGGACGCATCTATTGCTGCCTGAATGGTTGAATAGTCTCCAGGAACAGTATATTTAAGGAATTTTTTGTCATCATCCTTTTTACACCCTGCCAGGATTAAAAAGAATAAAAATAATGTCAATGCAAAATAAATGGTTTTTGTTTTCATAATCTTTCTATTTAGTTTAAAATCAACGGTTTAATTCTTAGATATTTAGAATATAGGCTTTATTTGCCCGGTAAATATACAAAATACGCATAGGTAATCCAATCACATTATTATAAAAATTAAATATTTAACATTATTGCAATAAATATAGAGGAAAATAAAGAACATATATACAATATATAATAAGATAACTAAAGGCATAAATGATTTCATTTGATTGAAAACTGTCTTCCACTTACTAATGAAGTGATTTTAAATGGACAGAGATTGTAGTTATAGATAAACATTAAATAAGATCCCTTATTAAAAAATATAATGAAAGCAAATACTATATTTCCTGACTTGTCCTCTTTAAGTAAGGAAAATTTTGGATTTGATGTAAATATTCCTGATGATGAAGAGATTATTAATACATCTTATTTTTGTTTTTGCAAAGTCAATTTAGTTATAAAGTATTTTTAATCAGTGTAAAAAATATTTTATGAGGGGATATTTATTTACTGTATTATACATATTTTCCTTCTGCATATGTTATTAATAAAAAAAATTTGAATAATATTTGTAAAAAATATTATTTTAGACGAAAATTTATTAAAAACCAAAATATGGAGGCTATTATGAAATTTATTGCTGCAATATTCTTGACAATGATACTCATCCTTACTTGTGGATGTAAAGATGAGAAAGAGACAGATGGAGTATTAAAGTTCCAAACAGTTAATCCGATTACATCAGGCAATAAGTCGGGGATGAAGTTAATGAATGTTTTTAACAATCCACCCCTTGTTGGTGACACCACGATTACAGAGATGACAAGTCTGAAGCTCGCTATTGGTGATGTATGGGTATCACAAGGGGAGGTAATCGCGGGAGAGCCGGATAATTTACAGTGGGTCAAGCTAACAAGTGTAACCAATACCACATTAAAACTGTTTGAAAACCATACTTTTTCACCGGTTTCATTACCTGCGGGCACCTATAAGAGTATTAAAATAAATTTTCGTAATATATTCTACCGGCATGTAGTTTTGGTTTCTGATCCCACTATAGTGTATGAGTTACTGGAAACAATGGGAAGCAGTTTTGACCCATGTGATGAGAACGACGCATCGTGGGCAAAAACAAACTATTTCTCCACAGCCGGAAATCATAACCTTGATACCAACGGGCTTTTTGTGTTAGCATCAGCAGGGGAAAAAATAGCCGGCTTTACTATTGAACCGGGCAAGACTGCGTTGGTAAGCTGGCGTTTGGGAGCCGGAGTAACGGAACCTTGTATCAATTATCTTATCGATGTTAATGGCAACAGAGAGTGGGACTGTGGTATTGATTATCTGGAAGAAGAATGTCCTCCACAAATGCAGTATATGTGGGATTTTGTTATTGATTACGAGTAACCGCTCTGTTATTGATAACGATTATTCTTCAAATTGTAATTTGACCAGACTGTCTACTTTCTTACTTCTTGCCAGTAAGATTAATGCGTCATTATATTGACCATTGTTGATTTTTGGCACCGGGGTAAGGTGTTGTTTACGAACAGCAATAGAAGTTTGTGTTTGCGTGTTTCCATCAGAAGATACTTTTGTTATGGCTAATCCTCCGTACTTATATGCTTTTCCAAAAAAACAGCAAGCTGAAACAAAACAACCTTTCTCTGGGCGTCCGTAATTAAAATCATTATAAACAAAATAGAGGTTCTCAGGTGATACATAGAGGGCATAGGAAAGATAATAGCCGTAATCATCAATTGAACTTTGTTGTTTGGGGATTTTGCTTGTCCACTGTATCTCTCCTTGGTTATCAATATATACTATGATGATGTCATTGTAATGGTAGGAGGTATAGGTGTGGTATCCTCCGCTGCTTGAGTAGGTTGTATGCACCACTGTATAATATTGCTCTGCAATAAGCACCGCTCCTCCATCATCAATAAGAATAATATTGTCGAGGGAAAATTGGTACAGCTCATCATCAACATCTTTGCCTTTACTCTTTTTTTTCTTTGCTCTTTTTGAGAGAAAATCATAGAGAAATTTTTCGTCAAATGCCTTAAAACTGGATTTTTTTATTACTCCGTTTTCTTTGTCGATCGTCATAAAAAAGGTGCCTGCAATACTGTAGATGCCTTCTTCTGAATAGAACCCTGAACAGATCAGTTCACCATCAAGAGAGATACCCAGTTTTAAGTCGTTGATAAATTTCCGGCTTATTTTAACCGGGAAATCATTCTTTATTTGGCCTTGGTTCATCCATGTGATGACATGGTATGTATAGTCTGTTCCTCTGCTTCCGCCAAAAAGTGGTTTTTTCCCTCTGTAGTTTATTCCGGAAAGATAGATATTTCCATCGTCATCCAATAAATAATCTACTAAACCAAAATTTCTACTGTCGTATGGGAGTACAATATTTTTATTCCACAACGAGTTCATGTTATTATCAAAAACGTGAAAGCCAAACTGTTCAGGCATATTTTTTTTGCTGGGAAGCTGCAGTATACAAGCCAGAGTTTTATCATTTTCAGAACGTAAAATATATATGGTGCCGGAAGAAAAAAGTGTTTGGGGCTCACTAAATTCAGCAATCATTTTCAGGCCATCATGTGAACGTAATGTGTTTTTGTTGATCGATTCATAAAAGATATGCCGTGTTTCTGTTTTTTTATTGAAATATGAATAGAAAAAGAGCAGGTTATCGTTAAACATCAGCGTGTTTTCCAAAGTAAGGTCATTGCCTTTGTATTCAGCTTTAAAATCAACAACTTTTATCTTGGTCATATTAAGGTTGTATTTTTCCAGGATAAAAGCATTTTTACTGGAGGTCAGTTTATTAGATTTTCTGCGAACGTAAGTGCCTGATTCGTCTGTCCCGATAATGCTTTGCACAAATGTTTTTCTCTCTTTTTTGTCCGGTTTTCCTACATCAATTTTATAGTTGAAAGAGGTTTTTTGTGAAAAAAGTGGAAAGCTTAGAAAGAGCAATGAGATAATAAAAATTTTTTTCATAATTATTAATTATTATAAGTTTAACAGGTCAATTCCTAATTTTATTTCATAAACCAATACAAATGGGAAAGAGTCATTTGCCATGAAACAGATTCCGGTGTTTGTTTCAATATTAAGCCATTTATTTGACCGCCATGTTAATCCTTGTGTGATATGGATTCCGTTTAATGTTGTTTCCGGAAGAGAGATGTATTTGTATTTGCTTCTGATAAATTTCACTCTTGTACTAATATCAAAATTTTGAAGGATGCCATAATATGCAGCAAACCCCAGAAAGTAATGCTGTGATTGGGAAAATCCTTCATTTGTCCATCGTACAGGATCTCCTGAAAAGACGTCTAAAAAAGGGAAGATATTCGATTTTTTATGTAGTGTATAACCCGGTTCAAAACCAAGAGATAGTTTCTTTAGAATAAATTCAGCACTAATTTCATAAATGTTTCTTATAGGTCCAAGGGGTTTGGTTTTTATGAGGATATGCTCAAAAATGTTCCTGTTACTGGATTTATATGTTTTTTCGAAATATTTATCAATATCATCCTCTTCCTGGGCATTAAGAAAAAGAGGTAAAAAAAAGCATAAACATAAGGCTGGAATAATATTCTTAATCATATAAAGTATGTTGAAAAGATTGAACTGTCAAATATATAATAATTTTATAAATGAATAAAAAAAACCGGAAAAATCCGGTTTTTATTTATAAAAAAAATTAAAAAGAACATTATTGTCCATACATTGCAATGATTTCCTGCTTTGTTTTTCCCAGAATATCATATTTCTTTCCGACTTTAATAAAAGCATCGAGAGCTTTTTGTAGGTGGTGCATTTCGTGGCCGGCAGATATTTGAGTTCTGATACGAGCCTGGCCATTTGGCACCACCGGAAAGAAGAAACCGATAGCGTAAATACCTTCCTCAAAGAGATCTTTGGAGAAGTCTTGTGACAGTTTGGCATTAAAGAGCATAACAGGCACAATAGGTGTATCGCCGGCTTTTAGTACAAATCCGGCCTCTTCAAGGCCTTTACGCCAGAAGGCAGTATTTCTCTCCAGTTTATCTCTCAGTTCAGTACTTTTGGTAAGTGTTTCCAGTACGGTAAGGATCCCTGATACTACCACCGGTGAGATAGTGTTGGAGAAGAGGTATGGGCGTGCTTTTTGACGGCACATCTCCACGATTTCTTTTTTCCCCGACACGCAACCGCCCGATGCTCCTCCCAGTCCTTTGCCAAAGGTGGTAGTGATGATATCTACACGTTTCATCACACCATACTGCTCGTGTGTACCACGGCCGGTTTTTCCGATAAATCCTGATGCATGAGAGTCGTCGACAAAGAGCATAGCATCATATTTATCGCACAGGTCGGCCATTTCATCCAATTTGGCGGTATCGCCATCCATAGAGAAAACGCCGTCGGTGATAACCATTTTTATCCTTTTATCGGCATGGAGCTGTAATTTTTTCTCCAGGTGCCCCATATCTGAGTGCTTGAAGGTGTCGTGCATCGCAGGAGCAAGCCTTATGCCATCGATGATGGAGGCATGTACCAGCCTGTCGGAGATCATCACATCATCGGGTGTCAGGATTGCTTCAAATACTCCGGCATTGGCATCAAGGCAGGATGGGAAAAGGATCGTATCCTCCGTACCAAGAAATTCCGACATAGCTTCTTCCAGTTGTTTGTGAATGTCTTGTGTACCACAAATAAATCGTACCGACGACATTCCGTAACCCCTGGTGTCGAGACCTTTATGTGCTGCTTCAACAACATCAGGATGGCTCGATAACCCCAGGTAGTTGTTGGCGCACATGTTGATCACCTTTTTTGTAGGTGCACCAACAGGAAACTCCACTTCAATGTCGGCAGCCTGTGCAGAGTGAATAAAGCGCTCCTGTTTAAAGAGCCCTTTGTTTTGCATCTCTGTTAGTTGTTCTGTATAAATACTCTTTATCTTATCGCTGTAAGCCATAATATATCTCCTTATTTTTTTGCTAGAAAACGCTCAACAAGCGTTGTGATTTTATTTACCGAATCAAATGCTTCAGGTGACGCATCTTCATCAGGAATAGAAATTTCATATTTGTTTTCGAGGAATCTTTTTAATGAAACCATTGAAAAAGAGTCAACAAGACCACCGGAAATGAGCGGTGTGTCATAGGTTACTTCATCTTCTTCGTCTTCTACGTACTCTTCAATTACGTATTCCAAAACGACATCTTTAATCTCTTCTGACATGTTTTTAATCTCCTATTTTTAAAAAGTTAACATTCAATTATTATTTTATTTAATTTAATCATCTTCCAGGGTAGAGGTATCTCCGATCTCTTCTCCCCACTCTTTAGCATGCAGGATACGTCTCATAATTTTACCGCTGCGGGTTTTTGGCAGCGAATCAACGTATTCAATATCTTGTGGCATTGCGAGAGGAGATAGTTTTTTACGAATAAAGTTCATGATTTTAAGTTCAAGGTCTTTATCGGGTGAGAAACCCGGATTAAGGGTCACGAAAGCTTTCACTACTTCCATATTCACCCGATCGGGTTTGCTGACTACTGCTGATTCGGCGACGGCTTCATGTTCGAGGAGGGCTGATTCCACTTCAAAGGGGCTCACCAGATGTCCTCCGGTATTGATAACATCATCGTCGCGGCCAATAAACCACCAATAACCATCTTGATCAACATAAGCTCTGTCGCCGGCCAGGTACCAGCCATTGACAAATTTCTTTTTATACGTCTCGTCGTTTTCCCAGTATCCTCTCATACGGGACGGCCAATCGGGTTTAAACGCTATAAGCCCGGGCTTGCCTGTTACTGTGATCTCTTCATGGGTTTTTGGATCCAGTAACCCACCTGTGATACCGGGGAAAGGCTTACCCATAGAGCCCGGCTTGATCTTCATGCCGGGATAGTTGCATAGCATATGTGAGCCGGTTTCTGTTTGCCAATAAGTGTCGTAGAATGGTTTTCCGAACACTTTTTCCGACCAGATTACCGCTTCAGCATTTAGAGGCTCTCCTACACTGGCAAGATGACGTAATTTTGAAAGGTCGTATTTTTTAATGATCTCATCACCCGCTTTCATCAACGAACGGATAGCGGTAGGCGCAGAATACCAGACGGTTACACCATGTTTTTCCATGAACTTATACCATGATTCGGGATTAAATCCGGTATCAAGAACACAATTGGAAGCACCGTTCGACCAAGCACCAATAATTCCGTATGAGGTGCCGGTAACCCATCCCGGATCAGCAGTACACCAATAGATGTCATCATCGCGAAGATCAAGTACCCATTTAGTAGTGAGATATTGCGAGATCAATGAGTAGTGGACATGCTGCACCCCTTTTGGCTGACCGGTAGTTCCCGAGGTGTAGTGCAACAAGGATGGGGAGTCTGCTTTGGTAGGATGAATATCAAGATGCTCCACTTGCTCTGAAGAATCCATATAGAATGGTATTTCGCGTTCTTTTAAAGATTTAACACCGTCGTGATCAACAATGATGATATGTTTAAGGTAAGGCATCCTGTCTATGATCTTTCTGACCTTTGCCACATGTTTTCGTTGTGTAATGATAGCGGTTGTTTTTGCATTGTCGAGTCTTACAAATAACGATTCATCTCCAAAGGCAGAGAACAGAGGTTGGGCTATGGCGCCAATTTTTAACACTCCCAGCAAGCCGATATAGAGTTCAGGTACTTTATCGAGGAAGAGGCACACGCGGTCGCCGGGGTTGATTTCATGATTGCGCAAAAACTGACCAATAGTATTGCTTGCCAGTCGTATGTCGTTGAAGGTGTATCGTTTTTCCACCCCGCCAAGGCCTTCCCATATCAAGGCTGTTTTTTCCGCTTTACCCATATCACAGATACGGTCGGAGCAATACCAGCCAATGTTTATCGTATCTCCTTCGGTATAGTCGAGCTCTTTCTCAGCAATCGACCAGTCAAAATCTTTCAAGCGTTCTTCGTATGATCCAATATTAGACATAGTGTAATGGTTTGATTTAAAAAGTTTTTAATATAAATATTTCGTTTTCCCAAATTTTTAGGCACGCCAAATATATTAAAAAAATGAAAGTAGAAAAATATCGGCAGCGAAATTGTTTTGCCAAAATCATAATGGAGATATCCAAACCCCTAGAAAACTCCTTTGTTCATAAAATATAAAAATCTAATTATTATCTAATTCTCCAAAGACTTTTTGAAGGATGGCATTTACACGGGCAGTGGGATTCTCTCTGATACTCTTTTCCTCTTCTGCAATACGTGTGAAAAGGGCTTCTATAGTCTTATCGGTAATATATTTGGGGAGATCTGTATCTACTTTTGTCACTCCGGGAATTTTGTTATATGCCGACAGTACGTCATTCCATGTTTGGGTGACTTTTACTTTATTATCCAATACACTCTTCACTCTTGGTTTGAAAGCATTGAAAAGTGCACCGGAGGTTTTTTGTCTGAAGTAGTTTGTTGCTGCATTATCAGCACCAAAAAGAATATTTTTGGCATCCTGTATGGTCATCGAAGTGATAGCATTGACAAAGATAGGTTTAGCTTCTGCGACCGCCTGCTCGGCCCCTCTGTTCATCTTTTCTACAAAATCGTCAATAATACTTCCCATACCATACTGT
>JAVVFR010000006.1:0-16116 GCA_032250595.1 Bacteroidales bacterium
GAACCTGGATACAGAACAGGTGAGTAAGGTAAAGATAATCATTGCCGACGACAAGGTCACCGGAAGGAATACGCTAAAAGAAGTTGCAAAACAGATAAGGAGTGTTGATATATCACCAGATGGCAAACGGCTGGCGGTAAGTGCCCGGGGTGATATTTTCTCTATTCCTGTTGAAGAGGGAGTAAGAAGAAACTTAACACAGTCATCGGGCCATCATGACCGTAACGCTGCCTGGTCACCTGATGGAAAATGGATCGCCTTTGTCTCCGATATGACGGGAGAGTACGAGATTTACGTCCAAAAGAGTGATGGCAGTGAGCCTCCGCAACAACTCACCAAAAAGTCAAAAAACTATATCTACCGGATACAGTGGTCTAACGACAGCAAGAAGATATTATGGAACGATAAATTAATGCGTTTACAGTATGTTGATCTGGAATCGAAAAAAACTACCCTGGTATGCCAAAGCAGATTATGGGAGATCACACAGTTCAATTGGTCGCCCGATAACAAATGGATCGTATATACCGATCCACAAAAAAACAACATGACCCGTATTGTGCTGTACAACCTTGATACAGAGAACAAAACCTTTATCACAGATGAATGGTTCAGCTCTTCCTCACCGGTTTTCAGTACCGACGGGAAATTTATCGCTTTCGTTTCCGATCGTGACTTCAACCCTATCTATAGCGCAAAAGAGTGGAACCATGCCTATCGGAATATGGCCAGAATATTTCTTCTCCCCCTGGCTAAAGACACTAAAAACCCTTTTGCGCCGGAGAATGATGAAGTGTCTATTGATGATGTGGTAGAGAAGGAAAAAGTGGAAGAAAAAGAGAAGAGTGATGAAGAAACCATGACCATTGACCTTGACGGTATTGCTGAGAGAATTATTGCTCTTCCTGTAAGGCCTGCAAGCTATGGCAATATTTATGTTAACAAAAACAGGGTTTACTATGTAGAGCATTATTTTGGTGAGAAAGGCACTCGTTTTTACCTGTACGACATGGATAAGAAAAAGGAGGAACTTTTAGGAGAAAACATGCGCTTTGATGTCTCAGCAAATGAGAAAAAAATGCTTGTGGCATCAAAAGGCAACTATTACGTTATCAACATTCCTACATCGAAGATTACGTTAAAAGAGGCTGTTAAAACAGATCATCTGCAAACTATGATAAACCTTGAAGAGGAGTGGCAGCAGATCTTTAATGAGAGTTGGCGACAGATGAGAGACTTTTTTTACGCAGAGAATATGCATGGAGTAGATTGGGATTTTATCTATAAAAAATACAATGTGCTGGTACCTCATGTAGTGAACAGAAACGACCTGAATTACATCATTGGAGAGATGATAGGGGAGTTAAACGTAGGCCATGCTTATGTGAATGGTGGCGACAAGCCCTCTCCCGAGAGGATCCAGACCGGAATGCTAGGGGCAGAGCTCAGCAGGGATAAATCGGGATATTATAGAATAGACAAGATCCTTCGTGGTCAGAACTGGGACAAAAAACTACGTTCACCACTTACAGAGCCCGGCATTAAAGCATCGGAAGGCAACTATATCATTGCCATTAATGGCAACCATGTCAATAACACTGAAAATATTTACCAGATGCTGGTGGGCAAAGCCGGCCATATTACTGAACTTACCCTCAGCGAAAGTGCGGATACCAAAGGGAGTTGGAAAATATATATCGAACCGTTGGCTCATGAGGCTGACCTGTACTACTATGCATGGGTGCAGAACAATATTGACAAGGTAAACAAAGCAACCAACGGCAGGGTTGGCTATCTTCATATCCCCGACATGGGCCAGGGAGGGTTGAATGAGTTTGTAAAACACTTCTATCCACAGATCACCAAAGAGGCTCTGATCATTGATGACAGAGGCAACGGCGGAGGAAATGTCAGTCCGATGATTATCGAACGGCTGCGCAGAGAGGTTATTCGTATGAGCGCTCCAAGAAATGTAAAAGAGCCATCAACCGTTCCGAAAGAGATGATCTACGGACCGATAGTACTGCTTGTAAATGAATATTCAGCCTCCGATGGCGACCTCTTCCCTTATGCCTTTAAAAAGCTGAATATGGGTACTGTAATTGGCACAAGAACCTGGGGTGGTGTAATTGGTATTAGAGGATCATTGCCTTTCATCGATGGCGGAGATTTAAGAAAGCCGGAGTTTGGCACTTACTCTTCCGATACCGGCGAATGGATGGTGGAAGGCTATGGTGTTGACCCGGATATCACTATCGAAAACAATCCTGCCGAAGAGTACAAAGGTATTGACAGACAGCTCGAGAAAGCTATCGAAGTAGTGCTTGAACAACTCAAAGAGGTTAAAGAACTTCCTGACAAACCTGCTGACCCCAAACGCAGCAAATAAACAACCAATAATAAATAAAAAAGGCAACTCAGGATGCACCTGTGTTGCCTTTTTCAATTTCCGGGATATCATTCTCTCTATGCTTCTCCTTGTGGTTTTCCTAAATTGAAGGGAATATCCGGCGCTTCAGGGATCGTAATCTCTCCGTGCATAGATTCGTATTTTATGATATTGTCCTTCAGCGCTCTGAATAAACGCTTTGCGTGCTGGGGAGTGACAATAATACGTGATTTAACCTTTGCTTTAGGCACACCAGGTACTATTTTCACAAAATCAATAACAAATTCAGAGTTTGAATGAGCAATAACGGCAAGATTTGCATATACTCCTTCAGCAATATCCTCAGGAAGTTCAATATTAATCTGGCCTTGTTGTTGTTTATTATCTTTTTCCATAACAATATATTTTATTCGTTTGACTCAATCTCGGTATGCTCTTCTGATTTCTTGGCAGAGATAAGCTCTTCATACTCCTCCAGTGAACCGGTAATAATATCCTTATACTCTTTTAACCCGGTACCGGCAGGAATTAGATGGCCAACAATAACATTCTCTTTCAATCCCTCCAATGTATCAGATTTCGCGTTTACAGCAGCTTCTGTGAGCACTTTTGTTGTTTCCTGGAATGAAGCGGCAGAGATAAAGCTCTTTGTTTGCAAAGAAGCTTTGGTAATTCCCTGCAAGATCTGTTTTGCTGTAGCAGGTTGTGCTTCACGTGCTTCAATAAGCTTTTTATCACGACGTTTCAATGATGAATTATCATCACGAAGTTTTCTCAGCGTAATAATCTGACCGGGTTTCATAGTTTCGGAATCACCTGCATCAATGACGACTTTCTTGCCAAATATCCAGTCATTCTCTTCGATAAAAACGATCTTATTCACCATTTCGCCTTCAAGAAAACGCGTATCACCCGGGTCTTCTATCTCCACTTTACGCATCATTTGCCTGACAATCACTTCAAAATGCTTATCATTGATTTTCACCCCTTGCAACCTGTAAACTTCCTGTACTTCATTCACGATATACTCTTGCACCTGCGTAGGTCCTTTAATGGCAAGGATATCGGCAGGTGTCATAGCACCATCGGAGATAGGAGTGCCTGCTTTAACGAAGTCATTTTCCTGTGCCAGTATCTGTTTTGAGGTAGGGATAAGATAACGTTTCTCCTGTCCGGTTTTTGAAGTGATGATCACTTCCCTGTTACCCCGTTTCAGTTTTTTACCAAACGACACCACCCCATCGATCTCCGACACTACGGCAGGGTCTGACGGGTTTCTTGCTTCAAAAAGCTCGGTAACACGCGGCAAACCACCGGTAATATCACCTGACTTACCTATTGCACGAGGGATCTTAGCCAAAATATCTCCGGGATTAATTTTTGCACCGTCTTCAATCATGATATGTGCATTAATAGGCAGATCGTATCCTTTCAGCTCCGTACCGTCTTTGCCTATTATCCGTAATCTCGGATTCTTCAGCCTTTGACGAGACTCAACAACCACTTTATCGTGATACCCTGTTTGTTCATCGGATTCAACCCTATAGGTTAACCCTTCTTCCAGGTTTTGATATTCAACTTTTCCTCCTGCTTCAGAGATGATCAACGCGTTGTAAGGATCCCAGTCACATATCAGATCACCTTTTTTCACCACATCACCATCTTTAAAGTAGAGTTTGGAACCATAAGGTATATGTCCTGAGGTAAGAACAATTTTGGTCTTCTTATTGATGATACGCATTTCTGCTGAACGACCCACCACCACATCATACTTCTTATCACTTTTGTCTTTATACTCAATATAACGCAGCTCATCGATTTCGAGCACACCATCATATTTAGCAATAACACTGGCAGCGATAGCAATATTCGAGGCGGTACCACCCACGTGAAATGTTCTCAGGGTAAGCTGTGTTCCTGGCTCACCAATAGACTGAGCAGCGATAACGCCAACAGATTCACCTTTCTGTACCATTCTGCCGGTAGAAAGGTTACGCCCATAGCATTTTGCGCAAACCCCTTTTTTCGACTCACAGGTTAATACTGAACGTATCTCTAACGACTCTATCGGTGAATTTTCAATAATATTGCAAATAGTTTCAGTCAGCTCTTCACCGCCTCTTACTATCAATTCCCCGTTATCAGGGTTATATACATCATGCAATGTAGTACGTCCTAACAAGCGATCGTATAAAGTTTCCACAACCTCTTCATTGCGTTTTAAGGCCGACACTATCAATCCTCTCAGAGTACCACAATCGGATTCTGAGATAATAACATCTTGTGCCACATCAACCAACCGTCGGGTCAGATACCCTGCATCAGCTGTTTTAAGAGCAGTGTCGGCAAGTCCTTTACGAGCACCGTGAGTAGAAATAAAATACTCCAATACCGACAGTCCCTCTTTAAAGTTGGAGAGAATAGGATTCTCAATAATTTCTGCACCACTGGCACCCGACTTTTGGGGTTTGGCCATCAATCCACGCATACCACACAACTGACGGATTTGCTCTTTCGAGCCCCTGGCTCCTGAATCCAACATCATATAAACCGGGTTAAACCCTTGCTTGTCTTTTATCAGCTTTTCCATCACAGTATTGGTTAACCGCGAATTGGTATGTGTCCAGATATCGATAATCTGATTATATCGTTCATTGTTGGTAATAAAGCCCATATTATAGTTTGCCAACACCTCTTCTACTTCTTCATTGGCACGTTTGGTGAGCTCTTCTTTCTCTTCAGGGATAATTACATCGTCGAGGTTAAATGACAATCCACCTTCATAGGCATGCATATAACCCAGTTTTTTAATATCATCCAGAAAAGCTGATGCAATAGCTGAATTGGTCTTCTTCACCAGATCACCGATGATATCACGAAGAGATTTCTTCGTAAGCAACTCATTAACAAATCCATATTCGTCAGGCACAACCTGATTAAACAACACACGACCCACGGTAGTATCCAACATTTCCGATGTACCTGTTTCGTGGTTGGTATATCTTACTTTAATATAAGCATGCAGGTCAACACGATGCTCATTATAAGCAATAATCACTTCTTCCGGTGAATAGAAGGTCATCCCTTCTCCCCGGACAACAAGTTCGGGCGATGATGCTCTACCTTTCGTCAAATAATAGAGGCCCAACACCATATCCTGAGAGGGGACAGTGATAGGAGCGCCATTGGCAGGGTTAAGGATATTATGTGAAGCCAGCATAAGCACCTGTGCTTCGAGGATAGCAGCATTACCAAGTGGGACATGCACAGCCATCTGGTCGCCATCAAAGTCGGCATTAAATGCAGTACAGGCCAAAGGATGAAGCTGTATAGCCTTCCCTTCAATAAGTTTTGGCTGGAACGCCTGAATACCCAGCCTGTGCAGTGTAGGAGCCCTGTTTAATAGGACAGGATGCCCTTTAAGTACACTCTCCAGGATATCCCAAACTACAGGGTCTTTCCTATCGACAATTTTTTTAGCAGATTTCACGGTTTTAACAATGCCCCGTTCAAGCATTTTACGAATAATAAAAGGCTTAAAGAGCTCCGAAGCCATAGCTTTAGGGATACCGCACTCATTGAGTTTGAGCTCGGGACCAACCACAATAACCGACCGGCCGGAATAATCGACACGTTTTCCAAGAAGGTTTTGACGAAAACGCCCCTGTTTACCTTTTAAGCTATCACTCAACGACTTAAGGGCTCTGTTTGAGTCGGTTTTTACTGCACTGGCTTTTCGTGAGTTGTCGAACAATGAATCAACAGCTTCCTGCAACATACGCTTCTCATTCCTAAGAATAACATCAGGTGCTTTGATCTCAATAAGTCGTTTTAAACGGTTATTCCGTATTATCACACGACGGTAAAGATCATTAAGGTCGGAGGTAGCAAACCTGCCACCATCCAACGGCACCAACGGACGTAGTTCCGGAGGAATAACCGGCACCACCTTGGTTATCATCCATTCAGGACGGTTTTCAATACGGTTTTGTGCATCACGAAATGCCTCCACTACACGTAAGCGTTTCAATGCATCATTCTTTCGTTGTTGCGACGTCTCAGTATTTGCCTTGTGGCGCAGTTCATAAGATAATCCATCGAGATTCAACCTCGACAAAAGCGCGTGAATTGCTTCAGCACCCATCATAGCGATAAACTTATCAGGATTGTCATCCTCAAGAAGTTGATTTTCGGGAGGAAGCTCATCAATAATATTAAAATACTCTTCTTCTGTTAAGAAATCCAAATAATTGATACCATCCTCCTTCTTTATCCCGGGATTTACAACGGTATACCTTTCATAATAGATGATTGTATCAAGTTTCTTCGAAGGCAGTCCGAGCAATGCACCAATCTTATTGGGCAATGATCTAAAGAACCATATATGCGCCACAGGCACCACTAACTGAATATGTCCCATCCGTTCGCGGCGGACCTTTTTCTCTGTTACTTCAACGCCACACCGGTCACATACAATTCCTTTATAACGGATTCTCTTGTATTTCCCACAGTGACATTCCCAGTCTTTAACAGGGCCAAAAATCCGTTCACAGAACAAACCATCACGTTCAGGTTTATAGGTACGGTAGTTAATGGTTTCTGGTTTTAGCACCTCACCACTTGATCTTTCAAGGATCATTTCCGGTGATGCAAGGCTTATTGTAATCTTATTAAACGTACTTTTTTCCGTTTTGTCTTTTCTAAATGCCATATATTGAATATCTTAAATTTTCTTTTTTATTATAATAAAACAACATAAACGCATTAATCAAACGTAATGTTTAACCCCAAGCCTCTAAGCTCATGGATAAGCACATTGAATGATTCAGGTATGCCCGGAGTAGGCATATTGTCTCCTTTGACAATAGACTCATACGCCTTAGCCCTACCATTCACGTCATCGGATTTCACAGTAAGAATTTCCTGAAGAATATTGGCAGCACCAAAGGCTTCCAAAGCCCATACTTCCATCTCTCCAAAACGTTGTCCTCCAAACTGCGCCTTACCGCCTAATGGCTGCTGTGTAATTAAAGAATACGGGCCTATTGAACGAGCATGCATTTTATCGTCAACCATATGATGAAGCTTCAACATATAGATATATCCTACAGTAGCTTGCTGGTCAAACTTTTTACCCGTAGCACCGTCATAAAGCTGTACCCTGCCATTGGCAGGGAGATTGGCTTTGGCCATATATTCATTGATCTGATCTAAGGTAGCTCCATCGAAAATTGGTGTTGCAAACTTTAGCCCCAACTCTTTACCTGCCCATCCCAACACTGTTTCATAGATCTGTCCAAGGTTCATACGCGAGGGCACACCCAACGGGTTCAATACTATATCAACCGGTGTTCCATCTTCCAGAAACGGCATATCTTCTTGCCGTACTATACGGGCTACAATACCTTTATTACCATGCCGACCGGCCATTTTATCACCTACCTTCAGCTTACGTTTCTTAGCTACATAAATCTTTGCCAGTTGAACAATACCACTTGGCAACTCATCGCCTACCGATAATACAAACTTCTTCCTGTTATAAATACCCAGTATACGCTTATAGTCAATATTATAGTTGTGCAATAACTGTTTGATAAGTTCATTCTTTGCACTGTCGGCTGTCCACTTATTAGGGTTTATATTCTGATAATCCTCAATACTTGAAAGCACCTTCTGGGTAAATTTTGTCTTCTTCGGTATGATAATATCTTTAAAATTGTTGTATACACCTTGTGAAGACTTACCACTGACGAGCACCAATAACTTATCAACTAATTTAGTTTTAAGGTCATCTATCTCTTTAATAAAAGAAGCATCAAGTTTTTCGATGTCCAGTTTCTCTTTGGCCTTAAGTTTCCGGTCTTTAACGGCTCTGGTAAACAGTTTCTTGTCAATAACAACGCCTTCCATTGATGGTGGAGCTTTAAGAGAGGCATCTTTAACATCACCGGCTTTATCACCGAAAATAGCGCGCAGCAGTTTCTCTTCAGGCGTAGGGTCGGTCTCTCCTTTAGGGGTAATTTTACCTATAAGGATATCCCCTTCTTTAACTTCTGCACCAATACGGATAAGCCCGTTCTCATCAAGATCTTTGGTAGCTTCTGCGCTAACATTCGGAATGTCGTTGGTAAGCTCTTCTACCCCTCTTTTTGTGTCACGTACTTCAAGTACAAACTCTTCAATATGAATAGAGGTATAAATATCTTCCCTGACAATCTTTTCACTGATAACGATAGCGTCTTCAAAGTTATATCCTTTCCAGGGCATGAATGACACAAGCAGGTTTCTTCCCAGTGCCAGTTCTCCATTACGAGTAGCATAACCGGCAGTAAGGATATCACCTGATTTCACTTTCTGCCCTTTTTTAACATTGGGTTTTAAGTCAACGCTGGTACTTTGGTTTGTTTTAACAAACTTGGTTAACTCATATCTTTTAACATCCTCTTCGAAGCTCACGAGGCGCTCTTCTTCGGTGCGAGTATAACGTATCACAATCTCATTAGCATCAACATACTCCACTACGCCATCACCTTCGGCCATAATCAACACTCTGGAATCTGTGGCCACCTGGCCTTCGATACCGGTACCTACGATTGGCTCTTCAGGTTGTAACAAGGGTGCTGCCTGACGCATCATATTCGATCCCATTAATGCACGGTTGGCATCATCATGTTCAAGAAATGGTATTAATGAAGCAGCAATAGATGCTATCTGGTTTGGAGCGATATCAATAAGATGTACTTTCTCCCGTTCAACGATAGGATAATCGGCAAAATATCTGGCTTTCACCTTTTCTCTGACAAATTCACCCTTATCGTTGATAATAGTATTTGCCTGTGCAATGATCTTATCTTCTTCCTCTTCAGCACTAAGATAAATAGGTTCTGTCACAGCATCAATCACACCATTTTCCACATTACGGTATGGTGTTTCGATAAATCCCAGTTCATTGATCTTGGCATACACGCAAAGTGATGAAATAAGTCCGATATTAGGGCCTTCAGGGGTTTCGATTGTACACAAACGTCCGTAATGGGTATAGTGCACATCTCTCACTTCAAACCCTGCTCTCTCTCTCGACAGTCCACCGGGCCCAAGCGCAGATACACGACGTTTATGTGTGATCTCCGATAACGGATTGGTTTGGTCCATAAACTGCGACAGCTGATTGGTGCCAAAGAAAGAATTGATAACAGAAGAGAGTGTTTTGGCATTGATAAGGTCAGTGGGAGTAAACACTTCATTGTCGCGAACATTCATACGTTCACGAATTGTTCTTGCCATTCTGGCCAGCCCCACACCAAACTGCTGATAAAGCTGTTCACCAACAGTTCTTACACGCCTGTTGCTTAAATGATCGATATCATCAACCTCTGTTTTACTATTGATCAGTTGAATAAGATGTTTAATGATGGCAATGATATCCTCTTTGGTCAGCACCTTATTCTCAACATCAACATCCAGGTTTAGTTTTTTGTTAATTTTATACCTTCCAACATCTCCCAGGTCATAGCGTTTATCGGAGAAAAAGAGATTATTAATAACACTTCTGGCGGTCTCTTCATCGGGGGGTTCAGCATTTCTAAGCTGTCTGTAGATGTACTCTACTGCTTCTTTCTCTGAATTGGAAGGGTCTTTTTGCAAGGTATTAAAAATGATAGCAAAATCATTTACATTGACATTTTCCTTATGAAGCAGGATTGTTTTCACGCCTGCATCGAGGATCTGGTCGAT
This sequence comes from Bacteroidales bacterium, assembly GCA_032250595.1. Classification (GTDB taxonomy): domain Bacteria; phylum Bacteroidota; class Bacteroidia; order Bacteroidales; family SKPS01; genus SKPS01. Next base: position 10,124 of record JAVVFR010000006.1, read on the forward strand.
ATGATCATCCTCAAGGATTGTTTCCCTGTCGATAATTACTTCGGTACGTTCGATAGATACGACTTCGCCGGTATCTTCATCAACAAAATCTTCGATCCAGGTACGCAATATTTTCGCAGCCAGTTTTCTGCCGATACACTTTTTCAATCCGGTTTTTGAAACTTTTATCTCATCAGCGAGATTAAAAATTTCAAGAATATCTTTATCACTTTCATAGCCTATTGCTCTAAGGAGCGTTGACACCGGCAATTTCTTTTTCCGGTCGATATAGGCATACATCACATTATTGATATCGGTAGCAAACTCCATCCATGAACCTTTAAAGGGGATGATCCTGGCGCTATAGAGCTGCGAGCCGTTGGCGTGGAAGCTGGTGCCAAAGAACACCCCTGGAGATCGATGGAGCTGTGATACGATAACACGTTCGGCACCATTGATCACAAAAGTACCTTTTGGTGTCATATAAGGTATCATACCCAAATACACATCCTGGATGATGGTTTCGAAATCCTCATGTTCAGGGTCGGTGCAATAGAGTTTTAATTTTGCTTTCAGTGGCACCGAATAGGTTAATCCTCTTTCGATGCATTCACTTATTGCATACCTGGGAGGATCGACAAAATAGTCGAGAAATTCAAGGACAAAATTGTTTCGCGCATCGGTGATGGGAAAATTTTCTGAGAAGACTTTAAACAGACCTTCATTTTTTCGATTTTCAGGCGTTGTTTCAAGCTGAAAATAGTCACGAAAGGATTTTAACTGAATGTCAAGAAAATCCGGATACTCCTGATGCGTTTTTCTCTTGGAAAAATTAATCCGTTTATTGTTTGTTGAAGCCAATGCTGAATTTTTTTTGGTTAAAGAAAAGAACTAACAAATCAGATTTACAAACAGGGATAGACCTGATCCGTTTTTTACACGGAAAAGGTCTAATACCTGATAATATTATTACTAAGGAGCTTAGTTAATTTCAACTTCTGCTCCGGCATCTACGAGTTGCGATTTCAATGCCTCTGCTTCATCTTTTGACACACCTTCTTTTATAGCTTTAGGTGCGGCATCAACTAATTCTTTTGCTTCTTTCAGGCCGAGGCTTGTAAGTTCTTTAACAAGCTTAACTACAGCAAGTTTAGAAGAACCGGCTGCTTTAAGGATAACATCAAACTCTGTTTTCTCCTCAGCAGCTGCTTCACCTTCACCACCTGCAACAGGGCCTGCGACTGCAACTGCTGCTGCAGCAGGCTCTATGCCATACTCTTCTTTTAGAATCTCAGCTAATTCGTTTACTTCTTTAACAGTAAGGTTAACAAGCTGTTCTGCTATTGCTTTTAAATCTGCCATTTTTTATTCTGTTTAATAATGTTTGCTACTAATATTTATTTTTACTCTTTTTCAGATAATGTTTTTAATACACCGGTAATGGTTTGGCCACCGGATTGCAACTGTGACATAACAGTTTTTATTGGTGACTGCAACAGTGCAATAACGTCAGCAACGAGTTCGTTTTTCGATTTAATATTGGCAAGCCGATCGAGTTGATCTTCGCCAATAAAAAACATCTCTTCCACATAAGCAGCTTTCAATAAAGGTTTCTCCTGTTTATGTCTTTTCCTGAACTCCTGAATCAGTTTTGCAGGAACATTGCCGGCATCAGCAAACATCACTGAAGTAGGCCCGATAAGACTATCATATAGTTCTTCCAGGTTCTTTTCACTTTGCTCCATTGCTTTTCTGAGCAGTGTGTTTTTCACTACTTGCAACTTAACATCTTTCTTGAAGGCAAGTCGTCTGAGATGTCCTGTTTTTTCTACATTCAAATTAGCAATATCTGCCAGGTAGAAATAGGTACTCTCATTTAACTTTTCAGCAAGTGAATCGATAAGTTGTTGTTTTTCCTCTTTTCTCATAGTTCTGATATATTCTGATACCAAGCAATTTTAGATCATTATTGATTTTGGATCGATTTGAATACCGGGGCTCATTGTACTCGACATAAAAAGGCTTTTCATATAGGTACCTTTTGATGCAGCAGGTTTCATTTTAATGATGTTTGAAAGCAGCTCATAAGCATTTTCTTTCAATTTATCAGCACTAAATGAAACACGGCCAACAGATACATGGATGATTCCAAATTTATCGACTTTAAAATCAACTTTCCCGGCTTTTACATCCTGAACAGCCTTGGCAATATCCATCGTCACTGTTCCAGTTTTAGGATTAGGCATAAGGCCGCGGGGACCAAGTACTTTCCCTAACGGCCCAACCTTAGGCATTACATTGGGCTGGGTAATAACTACATCGACATCAGTCCATCCGGACTTTATTTTATCAATATATTCATCCAGGCCGTAGTAATCGGCACCTGCTTCCCTGGCTTCATCTTCCTTATCAGGAGTACAAAGCACCAGAACTTTCTTCGTTTTACCTGTTCCATGCGGTAAGGTAACGGAGCCACGTACCATTTGATTTGCTTTTCTGGGGTCTACCCCTAAGCGCACATCAATATCTACTGATGCATCAAATTTTGAATTTGTGATCTTCTTTACCACTTCACATGCTTCAGCTAAAGTATGGATCTTGGTTTTATCAAATTTGACCAAGGCCTCTTTGTGGTTTTTTGTAAGTTTACCCATTTACTTTTCTCTTTTAAAATTCAACGAATCTTGTCACACTAATCCATAATATTACGGATTATTATGCAAATGGTGACTCACCTTTAATTGTTAATCCCATACTTCGGGCTGTTCCGGCAACCATTCTCATTGCAGACTCAACAGTAAAAGCATTAAGGTCTTGCATTTTACTTTCTGCAATAACCTTTACCTGATCCCAGGTTACCGAACCGACTTTTGCACGATTCGATTCGGGTGAACCCTTTTTGATCTTGGCTGCTTCAAGAAGCTGAACTGCAGCGGGTGGTGTTTTCAGGATAAAATCAAAGGACTTATCTTTATAAACAGTAATGACAACAGGAATAACCTTTCCGGCTTGATCCTGTGTACGGCCATTAAACTGTTTACAAAACTCCATAATATTTACACCTTTGGCACCCAATGCAGGACCTACTGGTGGAGATGGATTTGCGGCCCCTCCTCTTATCTGTAATTTAATAATTCCGCTAACTTCTTTTGCCATTTTTTTTTACTCTATTTTTAAGAAGTGATTATAGGTTTACCAGGCCCTATTCTTTGGCCACCTGCATAAATCCCAATTCTAATGGTGTTTTCCGTCCGAAAATCTTTACCATCACCTTCAACTTTTTCTTCTCCTCATTGATCTCTTCGATCACACCGGTAAAGCTGTTAAACGGACCGTCAATCACTGTTACTGTTTCTCCTATTAAGAAGGGGATATTCACCTCTTCGCCTTTTTCCGACAATTCATCAACCTTTCCTAAGATACGATTGACTTCATTTTGGCGGATCGGACTAGGGATACCACCTTTTACTGCGCCAAGAAACCCGATCACTCCGGGTACAGATCGAATAGTATGCTCAACTTCTCCAACCAAAGCAGCTTCTATAAGTACATATCCAGGATAATAGTTCTGCTCTACGCTGATCTTTTTCCCTTTACGTACCTGAAAAACTCTTTCGGTGGGTATTAATACTTTGGTAATTAAGTCGTGCAGCTTCAATCGGTTTATCTCTGTTTCAATATACTCTTTCACCTTCTTTTCCTGTCCGCTGATAGCCCTGACTACATACCATTTTTTTACGTTTTCGCTCATAATCTGATACCGAAATTCACGATAATTGAGATTTAATGCATATTTAAAATTTAAGCTTGTCGTTTTTTTGCTCAACAGTTAGCTGAAATGCTAAAGGGGAAGCGTATGAACAAAAATCAAACAAGTAATATAATGATTCAAAGTGTTAATTACCTCCCAAACATTTCATAATAGAAGCCAAGTAATCCTTTCCAAAACATGGTTATACCGGGATTTGCTCCAAAAATAAAATCCATGATGAAGATAACAAATGCAAAGATAAAAGCAGCAACAGTAACAACTATTGCACTATTTTGCAATTCACTCCATGTTGGCCATGATACTTTATTGACCAACTCATCATAACTCTCCTTAATGTAATTTACCACTTTTGCCATTATTTTTTTCTAATAAGAATCTGATGCACGGGTGGAAGGACTCGAACCCTCAACCAATGGTTTTGGAGACCACTACTCTACCAATTGAGCTACACCCGTTTAATATAAAGGATGCCACTATTACTATGGTTGATCCGGCATCCAATATTTCATCAACAATACTGTTAGTCGAGTAACTCTGTAACCTGTCCGGCACCTACTGTTCTACCACCTTCACGGATAGCAAAACGGAGGTTTATATTCATTGCGATATCAGCAATAAGTTCACCGGTAATAGTAAGGTTGTCACCCGGCATAACCATTTCAACACCTTCGGGGAGAAATATCTCTCCGGTAACATCGGTAGTTCTGAAATAGAACTGTGGACGATATCTGTTATGAAATGGAGTATGACGTCCACCCTCTTCTTTTTTCAGGATATAAACCTCTGCTTTAAATTTTCTATGCGGTTTTACTGAACCGGGTTTGGCAATAACCATACCTCTTCTTATCTCATTCTTATCGATACCTCTAAGCAGCAATCCGGTATTATCGCCGGCTTCACCACGATCAAGGATTTTACGGAACATTTCAACACCGGTAACAACAGATTTAAGTTTTTCGGCACCCATACCAATGATATCCACGGGATCGCCGGAGTTAATCACACCTGTTTCAATTCTACCGGTAGCAACAGTACCACGTCCTGTGATAGAGAAGACATCTTCAATAGGCATGAGGAAATCTTTATCAACTTCACGAGGAGGCAGTGGTATCCATGTATCACAAGCATCCATAAGTTCATAAACCGGCCCTACCCATTTTTCTTCTTTGTTGAGAGCACCAAGAGCAGAACCTCTGATGATCGGTGTTTCATCGCCATCAAACTCATAGAATGAAAGCAGTTCACGAATTTCCATCTCAACGAGTTCGAGAAGCTCTTCATCATCTACCATATCCACTTTGTTCATAAACACAACAATCTTAGGCACCCCTACCTGACGTGCGAGCAGGATATGCTCCCGTGTTTGTGGCATAGGCCCATCGGTTGCGGCAACAACAAGAATTGCTCCATCCATCTGAGCAGCACCTGTAACCATGTTTTTAACGTAGTCGGCATGACCCGGACAGTCAACATGAGCATAATGCCTGTTCTCTGTTGTATACTCAACATGAGCGGTATTAATCGTAATACCTCTCTCTTTCTCTTCAGGAGCATTATCAATAGCATCAAAAGACTTTATTTCAGAAAGTCCTTTATCAGCGAGACATAATGTAATTGCGGCAGTTAAGGTAGTTTTGCCATGGTCAACGTGACCGATAGTACCAATATTAACATGTGGTTTCGACCGGTCAAACTTTTCTTTAGCCATATCTAAAAATATTTAAAATTTGATTTAATGATACTTTTCGTTACTATATAAATTTCAATTTTTACCATCTGAGCCGTTGACGAGAATTGAACTCGTGACCTCTTCCTTACCAAGGAAGTGCTCTACCCCTGAGCTACAACGGCTTTCACTTAATGCCTTTTTCCGCTGTCGTATAACCCTTCAAGCTCTGGTAAACAACTCAGATCTATTATTAATCTGAGCGGGAGACGGGACTCGAACCCGCCACCTACAGCTTGGAAGGCTGTCGCTCTACCGGATGAGCTACTCCCGCTTTTTGTTTTAACTACAGCCCGGCTGAATTGGCAACAATAACCAACTCCCTTTTCCCGTATGCGCCTCTTGTTAAAGTTAGTTAGTGGGGAGAGGAGGATTCGAACCTCCGAAGGCTTAGCCAACAGATTTACAGTCTGCCCCATTTGACCGCTCTGGAATCTCCCCATATACTTCTATTAAAAATATTAAAGAACTGAGCCAATGGAGGGATTCGAACCCCCGACCGGCTGATTACAAATC
>JAVVFR010000309.1:0-2723 GCA_032250595.1 Bacteroidales bacterium
TGAACCCTTACAGTATTGAATTTGACATACAACAAGGGAGCGATTTACTTAAAGCCTCATTAACCGGAAAATATTTCTTAACCTATAAAGCCGTCAATAAAGGACTCTCTATACGTTTTTTCGGAGGATATTTTTTCAAAGCACCCAAAAACAGCCCCTATGATGCACGATTTAGGTTCTCGGGAATTGAAGGCCAGGGAGATTATCTGTATGAACATATCTTTCCTGCAAGAAATATATCAGATGGGTTTTGGTGGAATCACTTCTATGAAGGAGATGGTTTTTTTAAAAGTTACTCAACCACTTTCAATACATGGAACTGGTTGACAGCTGTAAACTTCTCTACTACCATTCCCTTGCCTTTGCCAATAGAAGTTTACTTCGATATCGGAACCAGTGGTTCTGAATTCATACAGGAGAAGGACAAACAATTCTTTATCTATGACGGGGGGATGAAGTTATCTTTAATAAAAGAGGCATTTGAAGTATATTTCCCTATTGTACGATCGCCGCTTATCAGAGAGAGTGATGATCTAAATAACCGTTATTCAAACTACTTCGAACAGATACGTTTTGTATTGAACCTTAAACTCTTCAATCCAATAAAACTTTCGAGACAAGTTGAATTCCTATAATTTTTGTACTTTTACACCAGAAATAATTTGATGTTGACTTCAAACGGAAAAATATACTTCGCCTCGGACTTTCATCTTGGTGTTCCCGACATAGAGAACAGCCGTAATCGTGAACGACTGATCATCAAGTGGTTGGAAGAGATATCCCATGATGCCAAAGCAATTTATCTGCTGGGCGACATTTTTGATTTCTGGTTTGAATACAAACGGGTAATCACTAAAGGGTTCGTGCGATTGCAAGGCAAGTTGGCAGAGCTGACAGACAAAGGCATCTCAATTCATTTTTTCACAGGGAATCATGATATGTGGACGTTTGGTTATCTCGCTGAAGAGATTGGAATGAAAGTACATAAAACCCCTGTCATCCATGAGTTATCAGGCAAGAAGTTTTTTATAGGCCACGGTGACGGATTGGGCCCGAACGATAAAGGGTACAAAGTAATGAAATGGATCTTTAGTGCATCGTTCTTCCAATGGCTTTTTGCCCGGTTTCATCCTAACTTCAGCGTCAGAATTGCTGAGAGCATGTCGCGAAGAAGTCGTATTGCCAACTCTTATCGAAAGGATGTTTTCCTAGGAGAAGATAAAGAACACCTTGTTTTATTCATCAAAGAGTACTTGAAAAAAGAGCATGTTGATTACTTTATCTTTGGCCACAGGCATATCACATTAGACCTGCAGATCAATAACAGCAGGTATATCAATATTGGCGAATGGGTAAACAAGCGATCGTATGCCATTTTTGATGGTAAGGATTTAGAAGTTCGCACCTTCGATATAGAATAAAAAGGGTGTTAAAAAAACGCGGTGATAGTTTTTTTTAATTTTTGCCTGCTCACTTCATAAGCATTTCCGTAAGATCCGCCACACGGCAAGAATATCCATATTCATTATCGTACCAGCTTACCACTTTCACAAATTTTTCATTTATCACTTTTGTCAAGGCTGCATCAAAAATAGAAGAGTGCGAATTGCCGATAATATCAACACTTACAATTGGGTCTTCATTATAAGCGAGTATACCTTTGAGACGATTTTCTGCAGCCTCTTTAATAGCGTTATTAATCTGCTCTTCTGTCACTGACTTGGAAAGGGTACAAGTAAAATCGACCAATGATCCATCGGGGGTAGGAACCCTTATTGCCATACCATCAAGTTTACCTTTCAGCTCAGGGATGACGAGGGCAACAGCTTTGGCTGCGCCGGTGGTGGTAGGGATAATAGACATCGCTGCCGCTCTTGCTCTGCGTAAGTCTTTGTGGGGAGAGTCCAGAATGATCTGATCGTTGGTATAGGCATGAATGGTATTCATCAATCCATGTTCTATGCCGAAAGATTCATGTAACACTTTTGCAACCGGAGCCAAACAGTTGGTTGTGCATGAAGCGTTGGATACAATCTGATGCTCTGGCAAAAGATCACTGTCGTTCACCCCTAAAACTATGGTAGCGTCCACATCATCTTTGGTTTTCGCAGGAACGGTAAGTATCACTTTGTCTGCACCGGCAGTGAGGTGCTTACTCACCATCTCACGTGTCCTGAAAACACCTGTTGACTCAATGACCACATCCACACCCAACAACTTCCACGGCAAAACAGCAGGGTCACGCTCTGCATAGACTTTAATGTTTTTTTCATTAACAATAATCACATCTTCATTTACAGCTACTGTGCCCGCAAAACGCCCATGTATAGAGTCGTATTTTAATAGATGTGCCAGCGTATTGGCATCCGTTAAATCATTTATGGCAACTACCTCAATATTTGGTTTGTTGAGCATCGCTCTGTAAGTAAGACGGCCAATACGACCGAAACCGTTGATAGCAACTTTTATTTTTGTCATATACAAATATCTTTACAAATTTTACAAAAAAATTACATTGCAAAATTAATAAAATAAGCCGTAATTATGGATATAAAAAGAAATGAATAAAATATTCCGATAATAAATCTAATTACCTCTTCCGATAAAACATCTTGCCTGTAGCAAGGAATGAAGCAAATACAAAAAAAGCAAACAACATACTGCTGGCAGCAAGCTGCATACCTCCTGAAATTACATGTCCGCTGGTACAACCTCCTGCCATC
>JAVVFR010000310.1:0-2702 GCA_032250595.1 Bacteroidales bacterium
TAGCGATTGTTTGAATCATAGTATCTGTTAATAATCCTTTGAATACTACCATTGTAACTGTGAAAGTACCCGTAGTAGTATATATATGTGTGGGAGCAAAAAGTGAAGATGTGTTGTAAATACCTGATACCGGGTCGCCAAAGTTCCACGTAACAGAATCGAAAGAGAGGCTGTCATTGGTCCAGAAATGTGTTGTATCCTCAAAACAGGTATTTACATAGTGAAATGGCTTGGCATAAAAGAGGGAAGCAACAAACACCGGCAAGCCCGACAGGGAATGTCTTCCGCCCAGAGAGACCCCTTGTGCCACACTGTTGCATGCTAACCCCGGCTGATTAGGGTCGTTGATAACACCCAGATAATCACTGTAATATACACCCCAGTATATCTTTCGGTCAGGGCCTAGCTGTACAGGTGCAATAAATGCCATAGGCATTTGTCCTATACCACCCACCTGGGTCTGTGTGTTAACAATGTCGTTCAACGTTCCGGCAGTGAGGTCAAATTGCAGTAATACAGTATCCGAAGAGACATAGAGTAACTTGCCGTTGGGAGAGAATTCAATGCCGTAAACATCATCCCATGTGCCGGGAAATGTTTGTGCATTGGAGAACGTGCCGGCAGCAGCGTCAAAATCAAATAACGCTATGATGCCAAGGCCGTAAATGGTTAAAGCGAGTTGTTTGCCATCCGGTGAAAATTTCATGTAACCAATGCCGTTGCCTGAATTGGCATTGGAGTGGACGGTGCCAATGTTGGTGGCCACAGGAGTGGTGGATACTCCTGAAGAGGTAACAAGCCATGACTGAAACACGTTGCTGTTGCCCTGATGTGTGACTACCCAAAGGCCTTGCCCGTTGGCATGTTCAATAGCGGCTATTTTTTCAGTGACCGGGCTATGCAAAAACAGGTTTTTTTGTGTCACATCACCAAGTCCGGCCTGCAGCGTCATGTCTACTACCGAATAACATAAACCCAAAGGGCCAAAGAAAGCATCGGTAGTAAAGATATAGTATGTTGTGGTGGAACCGGGCTTGGGAACAATAAACCCGGAGTTAGTGGATGAAGAGTGTCCGTTTAACCCTGTTCCGTTAGGCATCTTCTGATGATTACGGTTCCATACATCAATGCCATTGGTGTAAAAAAAAAGATTGCCATTGACATCAGAGATGGTTGAAACCCCTTCATCCATCACCATAGCACTATTGAGTAGCACCACAGGAGCACCAGAATTGAAATCCAATCCCGCATATTCGCCAAAATACCATATGTTGGCTTCATTTTGTGTGAAGCCTCCTTGTGTAATTAATAGAAATAGAATTACTAAAAAATGCCGCAAAACAGTATAGTGTTCTTGTTGATTTAAATGTAAAGATATTCAATTTTATTGCGGAAAAAAAATTGATTTTTGATGTGTTGATGAATATTTTTCTTTGTAGCAAAGTTCATGAATCTGAGGTTTTGAAAAAACTATATCTTTGTTCGATAAAAAAGAGGTGACTTTATAAATACGGATGTTTATCATGAAGCAGATTTCTTTTCGTTATCGTACTGTTTTTATCGGTGTAATAATTTTATGGATATTTCCTGCCATGCTATTGGGTCAGGTCAAAAAGGGTTTTACTCTTGAATATACAGTTTCGGGTATCAAAGACTCCATGGCTTGGTTATGTGAGATATACGGGCCGCAGGTTATCCCTATTGATTCGGTGCGTATTGTGGATGAAAAACTTGTTTTTTATAGCGATACAATGCCTCCCCAGGGGATGTATAAGGTGGTGTTCAATGATACTCTTTTTACTGATATCATCATTACCGAACACCATATTAAAATGTACTCCGATGTGGAAAATATTTTGCAGAAAATGCAAGTCCTTGAATCGGAAGAGAATAGGATTATGTTTGATTACTGGAAGTTCTATATGGCAATTCTCGACACAATATATGCTATCCAGGAAGAGGGGAGAGCGTTGTATGCAGTGAGCGGAGGAAAGACTTCTCCCGAGCTGGATGCTTTACAGTTACGGAAACAGCAACTGGAGATGCGGGTGCTGAATTATGCTGCTGGTTTAAGACAAAACTATCCCCGTTTGTTTGCGTCAACTATCATATGGTCTATGCAGAAACCTGACTATTATCTTCATCTGGCATATGGTGGATCACCGTATAAATCTGAAGAGGCATTCTACCGGCAGCGTTTTTTTGACCGGCTCGATTTTTCTGATGAGCGCTTGCTGCGAACTAAAGTTATCTTTACTATGGTAAATGATTATGTACAGACTTTTGCCAAACCCCCTTCTACAAAAAGTTATATACGCATTACCGATACTATCCTGCAGCTGGCAAGAAAGAATCCAAAAGTGTACCAATACATTGTAGAGCTTTTTGTTAAAAATTTTGAAGCTTCAGTTTGGCAAAATGTCTTCGTTTATCTGGTAGAGCATCATTACCTGAAATCTGAGCGCACCCCTCCCTATATGAAAGAAGCCTATGCTATGCGTATCAAGGCGATGCAAAATTTAGAGGTAGGCAAAAGCATTCCTGGCATCTGCGGAGTGACGACGGAAGGTGTTGAACACTGCCTTCACGACCCCGACACTGCTATGCAGTTTACTTTGTTGTTTATCTGGAGCCTTGATTGTGAAGAGTGTGAGGAGAAACTGCCGGGGCTAAACCTGATATATAAGCAGTATGCCTCAAAA
>JAVVFR010000311.1:0-2701 GCA_032250595.1 Bacteroidales bacterium
TTTAGCATGCCAACCGTTTTGTATATATATGGCAGATCCGGGAAAAATGGAGAAAATTATTCTGCTAAAGCAAGGATAGTATTATAATACGTTATCCTAACATCGGAATAGTAATGATAAATGATAGCATGGGGTGAATAGCCATTTTCCGCCATACGGATAGCACCTTCCTGTGACAGTCCGACGCCATGGCCATAACCCTTTCCACTAAAAATAACCTTATCATCAGTATGGGTAATATTGAAAAAAGTAGATGGGAGTTTGAAGTGTTGCCTGATGGTTTTCAGCGGTATAGAGTCATAAAAATAGGTCTCTCTTGCCGGCTGGGCATAGTACAGTGCATTATGGTACATCTTCTTGTCATGCACAGGATAGTTGTGTTGTTGGTCCAGATAGTTGAGCCATTCAACGGTTGAGAAACTGCGTTCCCAATAATAATTTTTCTGATTATAAGAAAAGGTATCTGCTTTGGCTTTCAGATAAGGTACACTGTTCAACCACACGTCTTCTGCGTTGGCTGTATATCCACCACTGTTTGAATGAAAGACGGCATCAATAAGTTTATTGTCATGATAAACGATTACCTCTCCCGCGGTCCGTGCAACAGCCATATTGATGGTGCTGTTAAAGCATTTTCCGTGATATACCTGATTAGAGACATCATCTTTCAGAAGAAATCCTTCACCGTTGGCATTGATATGTCTTAAGGCATATGTACGTGACACAATTGCCTGCACCATAAAATATTCCGGTGATTTTGTGCTCCCCCCGGCTTCAGCAAGGATTACACCGGCAACATACTTCTCCAGATCAACTCTATTGATGAACTGCAACGCTGTTTTATTGAATACACTGATTAATAAGTTGTCATCGTAACGTCTTATCGGTTTACCGGATACCTGCATGGAAAAAACATTCGATAATCCCTGTCCAATCATTTTCATTTGTTTCCCTTTAGCCATAAGGCTATCTTCTTCAATCAACTCAATAAAAGTATCATGCTGAATAATGGTAATGGATTCGTTTTTGGACAGTGTAGTGATCTCTGTATCATCACAATAAACTATATATCTTCCACTATAATGCGTTATAACCGCACGGTTGTGTTTTTCTTTGGAAAAAAGTTCAATACTAACATCAAGTGCCTGCGATACGAAGGCAGAGAGAAAAAACAGTAACAGCAAACCCTCTCTTTTCATCATCATTATGTAAATTCCCTTTTATTATACCTGTTCTACATCGGTTGATTCCCTGATGCTGTTGATAATTATTCTTGCTGCTCTAGCAGAAGCACCTTTACCTCCCAGCATTCGTTTTACTTCTACGTAGTTTTCTAAAAGAAGTTCTGTTTTTTTTCGGTTTTCTGTAATGTTCAACAACTCATCTTTAAGATTCTTCGTATTCAGGTTATACTGGATCAACTCAGTGATAACAGGTTTATTCATAATAAGATTAACAAGGGAGATATATTTAACCTTAACAATTTTTTTCGCAATAAAATAAGAAAGTGCATTAGCAGAATAACAAACAACCTGCGGGATATTAAACAACGCAGTTTCGAGGGTGGCTGTTCCTGAGGCTACTAAAGCAGCTTTAGTATGTTTCAGCAAAGCATATGTCTGATTAAACAGAATACTTACGGGGTAGTTTTTGATAAGCTTCTCATAAAATTTTTCGTTAATCGCATTGGTAGCTGCTATAACAAACTGATAATTGGGAAATTCTGCAACCACACTCAACATTTCGGGCAAAATACGGGCAATTTCTTGTTTACGGCTACCGGGCAGCAACGCAATAATTTCTTTCCTATGAGAGAGGTTATGTTTTTCTATAAGGGTATTTCTATCCGGCAGATTAAGATTTTCGAAAGCATCGAGCAGGGGATGTCCAATATAATTGACCTGATAGTTGAATTTGCTGTAGAACTCTTTTTCAAAGGGTAAAATCACAAGCATGGTATCGACATACTTTTTAATTTTTCTTATCCTGCCTTGTTTCCATGCCCATATTTGCGGTGACACATAATAGAAAACGGGGATTTTTAGTTTTGCTACATACGCTGCTATTCTCAGGTTAAAACCGGGATAATCAACCAATATCACTGCATCAGGTTTCACTGTGTTGATATCGTTTTTGCATATCCTGATACTCTTCAATACTGTTTTCAGATTACCAATAACTTCAACGAACCCCATAAAATCCAGGTCACGGTAATGCATAACGAGTTCAGCCCCTTGTTCCATCATTTTATCACCACCAAAGCCCCGTATTTCCGCAGCACTATCCAATATCTTTATCTCTTTGATAAGATTAGCAGCGTGCAGGTCACCTGATGCCTCTCCGGCTATAATATAATACTTCATCTGTTCTATAATTCAGTAAAAAAGAAATAGAGTACTACAGCGATAAAGGTAATCAATAAAATACCACGGCCGGTTTTATCATACTCGTCTTTCTTGATGAATTTCACATATATCACAAGGTTTAAAAAGATACTGGTAATAAGCATGGTTTTCGCCGAGAGAATAGTTTGCCCATCATTCACATAGAGTGTAAGCATCTTCATTATCAACCACAATATAAAAAATATAACTATCGGTGTAACTACACCCAAAATCATTCCTATATAAATATTATCTTTTTTTACCAGTTTCACCAATATAGCGTTAAATTACACAATCTTAATTGTTTGACTAATAAC
>JAVVFR010000312.1:0-2701 GCA_032250595.1 Bacteroidales bacterium
AATTCCTCTCTTCATTGGAGTTCCACTATTAAGCAAAAAGCACTGAAAAATTATTTACCGCTTTAACAAACAAAAAGGAACCGGCAGCATAATAATTAAGATCAGGTGATCACTAATGTTGTGCATATGGTTGCATAATTAATCAACTATTTTGCGATGGCCCCCATAACATGCTACCTGAGGGATATCACACTGGTGAAGTTCACGCTGGAAACTGAGAGAAAGGTATGGCTATGTGAATGCAAGCACACTAATACACCACTATACTTCGGCGGCACACACAATTCCATGTATGGGTTTATTTAAAGAGTAACGAGAGCACCTCTTCCACTTTGGTGACCGGAATAATTTCGATACCGGTTTTTTTTATACCGCGCATATTATATTTACTGACAAATATTTTCTCAAAGCCAAGTTTTTTTGCTTCATTAATTCTTTCATCGATACGGTTAACGGGGCGTATTTCTCCTGACAGACCCACTTCGGCGGAGAAACATACTTTTTTTCCTATTTCAACATCCACGGAAGAGGAGAGGATAGCGCAAATAGCGGCAAGGTCGGTGGCCGGATCTTCAAGGCGTATACCTCCTGTAACATTAATAAAAACATCTTTGGCTCCCAGCATAAAGCCCCCTCTTTTCTCGAGCACTGCCAGCAGCATATTAAGCCGTCGCAAGTCGAAGCCTGTAACAGAGCGTTGGGGTGTTCCATAAACAGCAGAGCTTACCAACGCCTGTAGTTCTATCAGCAGAGGCCTTATTCCTTCAAGGGTCACTGCCACGGCGATACCACTGTAGTTTTCGTCTTGACCTGACAGTAAGATCTCAGAAGGGTTATCAACACCGTGCATACCATCGGCTTTCATCTCGTAGATCCCTATCTCTGCGGTAGAGCCGAAACGATTTTTCAACGAACGTAACAGCCTGAACCCGTAGTTTCTATCGCCCTCAAATTGCAGTACCGTATCCACGATATGTTCCAGCACTTTTGGCCCTGCCAGATGGCCGTCTTTTGTGATATGACCGACCAGCAACACCGGCACATTGGCGGTTTTTGCATAGTGCTGAAGCTCAGCAGTACACTGTCGGATCTGTCCGATACTCCCTGCCACTGCATCAAGATAATCCGAATGTAATGTTTGTATTGAATCAATAACTACAACATCAGGCTGCAATTCCTTAATATGTGAAAAAATAGTCTCTGTATTGGTAGTGGTGAGGATATAGCAGTTATCGCTCTTCAGCTGTGTACGGTCAGCTCTCATTTTTATCTGTTGCATACTCTCTTCACCAGACACGTAGAGCACCTTACGGTTTATCATCTTCAGTGATATCTGTAACAGCAGTGTTGATTTCCCAATGCCGGGCTCTCCACCGACAAGCACTACAGAACCCGGCACCAAACCACCACCCAATACACTGTTGAGCTCCGCATCGCCCGTCTTGATACGCTCCTCTCGTGATGCCGTTACTTCGTTGATGTTTACCGGCTTACTGTCAGGCAAAGTTGTAACTGAAACATGTGTGGCAGCTCTTTTCTTTTGTACCATCTCCTCCACATAACTGTTCCATGCACCACATACATTGCACTTACCCATCCATTTAGGACTCTCAGCTCCACACTCATTACAAAAATAAACACTCTTAGATTTTGCCATATCAGCCTTCAGTTCTGATTTTTTGTTCAATTGCCGTTGTTGAATAACCTTGCAGATAGGGCAATGTCTTCACACTACCACCGTTGGCAACAACAATATCGTATCCAACGATATCTTCAGCCCTATAATCATCTCCTTTAACCAAGATATTTGGTTTTACCTTTTTTATAAGCTCATACGGAGTATCTTCATCGAAAAGTATAACATTATCGACAAAAAACATGGATGCCAGGATCATTGCTCGGGATTGTTCGTCATTATATGGCCTTCCCTTTCCTTTGAGCCTGCGTAAGGAATCATCAGTATTAATGCCCACCACCAGCCTGTCACCCAAATCGGCGGCCCGCGAAAGATAGTCGATATGCCCACGGTGAAGCAGGTCGAAACAACCATTGGTAAAAACAACAACATTACCCTTTTTCAAGGTCTTGCGTATCAATACAAACTTTTCGGCAGTAATGATCTTTTTCTTTATCTTCTCCGGGTTATGTATCATTATCTCTTTCCAGATTTCTGATTATATTACTTTTCAAAGGTACCTTTTTTTTTATAAAAGATAACCATACCAATGAACCGGTACCGACAATAATGATCATAATTGTTTGAGCCGACCAAGTGATCCAGCCAACCGCAAAACCGGACGTAGCCGCAATACCATATAGTATAAGCGTGTCGCGGACAATAATTGGGTATAATCCTATTCCTCCCGGAGTAACCATAATACCAACAGAACCGGTCACCAAAACTGCCAGGGCAATATCAATCTCCAGCAGGGAAGTAGCAGGAAGACTAAGAAAACAGAAATAGGTCGTCAATAGATACATAAACCAAATAGCAACAGAGTAACCAACAAATAACCAAGGACGTCGCAAACGGGCTACAGATATAAGACCTTGCCAAAACCCGATAATTATTTTTCGTAACCTGAAGAGTATGCGCTGTTTTGGCCCGGTATATTTTACTACACAGAAAATAAAAATACTCAATACCAATATTGCTGTTCCGGCAATATAAAACAAAAGCACAGAAGCGCCCAGTCCAAAC
>JAVVFR010000313.1:0-2700 GCA_032250595.1 Bacteroidales bacterium
ATATTCAATTGTTTGTGCGATATACTGACTTTCAACCTTAATGAAACTTTTTGTTTCGAAATCTTTTGAAGCGTAAATTCCGGGATAAAATCCGTTATGGGAGGTCCCTTTCCTGTGGTCCCTCATATCAATTCCACCTAATTCATTTTCAATACTATCGGCTTGTAAAAGTGAAATATTGTTTGAAGTTTTAACAATATGATTAAACAGCATCTCAAATCCATCAGTGCCCAAATATTTCAAAGAGTCTTGGTTATGAATAAGATATTGTATCTCAATATGTTGTTCGTCGATATCAATAAAACCAAAAGTGTTATTATCCTCCCTGAACATTAAAAAACGACTGTTGTTGTTCAGGTTTTTACCTCTGTATGAATAGTACCAGTTAAATATTGAATATCTCTTTCCAATATTTTGAACAGGAATTAGTTTTCCGTTTTCAATTTTTCCAATATGGGTTGAATTTTTATCAGAGTATAATTGATAGAGTTTGTTGCTGTCAACAAATGAGGTAATAATGATTTGCCTGGGTTTTTCGAAACTGAACCATGGTGAATTAGTAGTGTCGGAATAGATTACTTTGGAGCCGGTAAGGGATGTTGCGCCTTCGTAAAACGCATCTTCTCTCTTTACTTTTCTGTAATAATAGTCTTTCTTGCATTGCTTTAATAGTAATGGGTTTTCTATTTCCCTTACTTCAGCACCGGTTGTTAAATAATATTTGCCATCAAGTTTATTAACAATTGTTCCCTCAGCACCCAGTACATATTCTTTTTTCGTCTGTTTATCAATAAACCATGTTGATTGCCCCCACTCTCCGAAATCAAGATAGATAATTGCAAAAGCCTCGTCTTCATACACTCTGTCGTCAACTTCTTTTATTTCTTTCCATTCCAGGGCATCTAAATCTAAATAATAGCTTTTATGATCCATATATGTTTTGGCGAGAAGGCTGTTATCCCTGATAAAAAAGTCAAAATAAACGGTATTTTTAATATTATCCGGCACTTCAATATTTTTTATAATCTCTCCTTTACCTGAAATTATAAGAAAGTACCTTGTATTGATTTTAAATGAATAGAGTCCTTGCTCTTTGAAAAAACAGTAATAGTTGTCGTTGAATTTTACCGCATGCGTAAGATCTATCCTGGCACCAGGTCGGACAACTTCATGTATATTTAAAAAGATTGTGTCAACCGATACATCAAAGGGCTGCGCTTTTATACCGGAAAGAATTATCAAGGAAAAAAACAGAATAATTTTTAATCGGAGCATGATGGGTTTTTTTATTTTGTTTGGTATTTCCAAAAATTGTACCAGTTTTTTGTCATGCGCATTTGAATCTGACCAGTTTTCTGATCAATATTATGGAAACCTTTTTAACCGGTTGATATGTATCCTTTGGCGACACCCTCATCTATCTTTTTGAACTATTTTCTTGATAAATCTCTTTATTCATGTAACACTTTCAGAAAGTAATTTCTATGCGCAGAGACCACTTTCAGGATGTAACATCCATTGGCATAACTTTCGAAATTGATGGATTCCGAAAGGTTGCCGTTTTTGTCGGTTGTTGCCGAGAAGTTACCGAGAAGTTCACCCATTAGGTTGAATGTATATATGCTGACTGTTTCCAATGGTTGCCCTGAATAACTGATGTTGAGCATATTTTTAACAGGGTTTGGGAATAGATTTATGGCAACATTGTTTTTCTGTTCATTCACTCCAACCGGGGAGGTAGTATACTGCATAGACCAACCCTCTGCTGTTTTTGTAGCGTTGGCAGTAAAAATAAGCACGATTTTGGAACTGTAAATTGTCATAGGTGCTGGCACACTTTTACCTTTAAGGGTAGCAACAAGGTTATTCTGATCATCAAATATCTTCAGAAAGTCTGAGGAGTCTACATCAAAGTAGGTAAATGCCAGGTTAAAAGCGCCGACAGTAGCAGGCTGGATATACCAACGGCATATTTTATTGTTATGATAATTGAATGTGCCACTGCCATCTGATATAGTACCTTGCGTGGCGGTGACAATCTCCATGAGGTTGCAAAAACTTACCCTGTTGGATTTATAATCTGCAATAAATCCTGCAGCGCTACCGGCGCTGTCGGTAGAAAACTCAAGGTACAGTTCAGTGCCTGATGATGTAATAGCCGAAGGAATATTTGATCCGTAAAAGGTACCAATCACAGGGCTGGTATTATTGTTGCCATCATATACTATGAGATAGTCGTTGGGGCTATGGGTTTCAAATTC
Source organism: Bacteroidales bacterium (assembly GCA_032250595.1). Lineage (GTDB taxonomy): Bacteria > Bacteroidota > Bacteroidia > Bacteroidales > SKPS01 > SKPS01. Next base: position 2,262 of record JAVVFR010000313.1, read on the forward strand.
ATAGAAAGAGAGGGTAATATTTTCGATAGAATCACCTTGGGGTGATATCAGCCAGGAACAGGAGATATTATTATTGTAGTCATTTACCGGGCCGCTACCATCGGTAACAGAACCATCGAGTGATGTCAGCGTCTTGTTACCTGTACAGTAGTATGGATAAGGAGCAAAGGCGGTATCAGGGTAGCAGTTGACTACTGCTTCATGCATCAATGTAAAGTTGGACCCGCCGGGTGTCAGGTTGTCGATATTGAAATATCCGTCTTGTGAGCCACCCCATCCCCAGTTAAAATGGAAGAAGTTGGTATCCTGGTATCCGTCACACACAAAAGCATGGCCGCTTTTATGAATGGTATCACTCCAACCGGCATAGTAAAGTGGCATTTTTCTGTCGAGGTGATTGATAAGTACTGATCTCCAGTCGAAGGCGACGCTGTCTCGG
>JAVVFR010000314.1:0-2678 GCA_032250595.1 Bacteroidales bacterium
CAGGAGAAATCCAAATCACTTGCCAATACCGGAACAGAACCGCCTGCAAAACCCTCATTGGAGTCCGGTGTCCAGGTGCCACCTGTCCATAAACCTGATCAGAAAAACAGTATCCTCGCCGATAAGTTTAAAGAGAAGGCTGTATCACTCAATGATCTGATACAGGCTCATAAAGCTGATAAGAGTATCGGATCTCAGATGCAAAATAACCCTATCAGCAACCTGAAGACCGCTATTGGGATAAATGAAAAGTTTATCTTTGTGTATGAACTTTTTAGTGGTGACACCAACCTCTATCACGAAGCAATAGAGGCTTTGAACAGTCGCGCATCACATGCTGATGCTATTCAGTATCTCGAAGAGCTGCACCAGAAGTTTCACTGGGATATTGAAAACGCCGCATTTCATAAATTAATTGATTTAGTTAACCGTAGATATGCATTATAGTATGAAAAGAGTAGGTATATTATTTTTTCTCACCCTGACGGTGGTTTTTGTCTATGCGCAAAATATTAATGAAGCCCGGCGCATCATACAAACCCTCGCATCGGAACAGATGGCAGGAAGAGGTTATGTGAATGATGGGGAGAAACAAGCTGCAGAATTTATCAAAGAGGAGTTCAGTAAACTGAGCGTGCAACCATTGACAGATAGTTACTATCAAAAGTTTACTATCCCGGTAAATACCATCATCGGGAAAACAACGGTGGCAGTTGATGGTAAAGCCCTCACCGAAGGGATCGATTATGTTATCGCATCACGTTGTCAAGGGAAAGACACAGTTTTTGACCTGGTGTGGTTGGACTATAAAGTGGCATCGAAAGAGAAGCGAATGAAGCGCTTTATGAAACGTGACCTAACCGGTAAAATTGTGGTGTTGGATCCTTTGATAACAGCATCCAAAGAGGAAGCGGTGCGTAAAGTTTATGGAAGATTTTATTATGGGAATACTTCTCTGGCAGCAGGTTTGATCACTTTAATGGATAAACCCGGATGGTTTGTAGTGGATGCCGGCAATGCGACCGATTATCTTGCACTTACCTTGAAGAAAGGGTGTATTACAAAGAAAAGCAAGCAGTTACGGGTGTCGTTTGCAAATCATTTTATCGAATCATATACTGCCCGCAATGTGATTGGTTTTATTCCCGGCTCGGAAAATCCTGATCAGTATATTGCGTTTTCTGCCCACTTTGATCATTTGGGAATGATGGGAGAGACCATTATCCCGGGAGCACATGACAATGCAAGTGGTGTTGCCATGATTATCGACCTTGCAAGGCACTTTATGGAAAATCCTCCTCCTTTCTCTGTCGTCTTTATGGCATTCTCAGCTGAGGAGCGGGGGTTGTTCGGATCGCGAAAGTTTGTTGATGAGCCCTTAATACCGCTCGATCAGATCAGTTTCCTGCTAAACCTCGATATGGTGGGGACAGGCCGTGAAGGCATTACCGTTGTTAATGGTTCGCAGTTCCCGGAGGCTTTTAATCTGCTGGATTCTATAAATACTGCCGACTCGCTCCTGCCACAGGTTAAAAAAAGAGGAGAGAGTAAGAACAGTGATCATTACCCTTTCTATGAAAAAGGGGTGAAGAGTTTTTTTATCTATACCATGGACAGCGAATACAGTGATTATCACAACCCTGACGACAGGTACGACCGGTTGCCACTGACGGGTTACGATGGGTTGTTTCAATTGGTTGTTCGTTTTGCCAACACTATTTACAGTGGATAGCGGAAGACTGATATTGGTCCCGACGCCTATCGGCAATCTGGAAGACATCACCCACCGGGCGATACGATGTTTGCGGGAGGCAGACCTTATTTTAGCAGAGGATACCCGTAAGTCAGGAGTGTTGTTGAAGCATTATTCGATAGAGACGCGTATGCGATCGTATCATCAGCATAACGAACATAAGATCTTTCAGGAGTTATTGGCGCTGTTGATCTCCGGCACTACGATGGCGCTTATCACCGATGCCGGCACACCGGGGATCTCCGACCCGGGGTTTTTGCTGGTACGGGCATGTATCGAACAAGGAGTCACAGTAGAGTGTTTGCCCGGTGCCGTGGCGTTTATCCCGGCTCTTGCTGCTTCCGGATTGCCGTCAGACAGGTTTCATTTTGAAGGCTTCCTCCCTCATAAGAAAGGTAGGCAGATGCGTATCAAGGCTTTGGCTAACTACCCGTTTACACTCGTGTTCTACGAGTCACCACACCGTTTGGCAAAAACATTGCAACAATTGGCCCGTGTCTTTGGAAATGATCGAAAAGCAGTGGTGGCAAGGGAGCTGACAAAAGTTCATGAGACTTTTGTTCGTGGATCACTGCAATCACTCGCTGAGAAATATGAGAACGAAACAGTGAAAGGAGAGATCGTGGTGCTGGTGGATGGAGAAAAAGGGAAATAGTTGAAGAACTGAAAGGGGAGTAGTATTCCTGTTTCGTAGTGTTGGTGGTGTCATATTTTTAAAGACAGAGTTTATAAAAACTTTCCTATTTTTGCATGCTTAAACAATAGTATAATAGCCGCTTTGAAAGAAGCTGCTAAACATTATAAAAACGAGATGTTGTTATATGAAACGGATAAAGATTCTCAACTTACTGAAGAGCGACAATTATGGTGATGAGGTTTTGGTGATGGGATGGGTGCGTACCAAACGGATTAGTAAAAATGTAGC
>JAVVFR010000315.1:0-2662 GCA_032250595.1 Bacteroidales bacterium
GCACGGTCTCTGCTATCATAATAGCCGGAAATTGAACATCGTAGGTTTTTTCCGGTGATGCTTTTGTTTTAAAAGGCAATAATAATATCAATAAGAGACAAATGGTGATGCATGTAAAAAAAGTGCGTTTAATCATTTCACGTCAGTTTTTTTTGGCAGATGCAAATATTGACATTTTTAATTACGCAGACAAGAAATATTGTGATAAGGGAATAATCTGTTGTTTTTTTTTCTTTTACAAGAGGGATGGATTTTTTTGTAATACCTGCATTGCGGTACGATATATATTCGCGGTATCGTATCCGCACTCTGCGAACAACTCTTCGGGACTGCCTTGTCCGACGAACCGGTCGGGTATACCGAGACGATATACATCGCTGCGGTATTGGTTGTCGGCCTTGAACTCTGCGACGGCACTGCCCAGCCCCCCCATGATGGTGCCATCTTCTACGGTGATGATGATAGCGTAGTTTTTAAAGATATGATGCAACAGGTCGTTATCAAGAGGTTTCAAAAAACGCATATTAAAATGCGCGGCATCGACATTATGTTCTTTCAGTTTTTCTCTGGCTTTCACAACGAAATTACCGGCATGACCGATGGTCACGAAAGCGAGGGTATTTCCTTCATGTATTGTTTGTGCTTTACCGGGGTGCAGGTATTCAAAGGGGAGGTGCCATTTTCTGATGACACCGCGTCCGCGGGGATACCTTATTGCCCAGGTACCAGTATTACGGTATTGGGCGGAGTACATCATATTGCGTAGCTCCACCTCATTCATAGGTGCTGCGATGGTGATATTTGGTATACACCGGAAGAATGCCAGGTCGAAAGCGCCGTGGTGTGTGGCCCCGTCTTCACCAACAAGTCCGCCACGGTCAAGGCAGAAAACCACCTGTAGCTGCTGTAATGCCACATCATGGATCACCTGGTCGTAGGCACGCTGCATAAACGTTGAATAGATATTACAGAAAGGTATCTTTCCGGCAACAGCCAGCCCGGCAGAGAAAGTGACTGCATGCTGCTCAGCTATTCCTACATCAAAAACACGATGAGGCATTACCTCCATCATCATATTCAATGAACATCCGGTTGGCATTGCAGGGGTTACACCAACGATATCTTCATTCTCTTTGGCCAGTTCGATCATAGTTTTCCCAAATACATGCTGGTATTTTGGTGCGTAGCTATCACAATTTTCGGAGATGCTCTCACCGGTGGTTTTGTTAAAAACACCCGGAGAGTGAAAACGAGTCTGGTCTTTTTCAGCGTATTTGTATCCTTTTCCTTTTTTTGTGATGCAGTGCAACAGCTTAGGGCCGGGGATTTGCTGAAGGTCGGTAATAAGTTTGGCAAGTCTTATCACATCATGGCCATCCACAGGGCCGAAATAGCGGAACTTGAGTGCTTCGAAGAGGTTGCTGCGGATGAATATTGAGGTCTTAACAGCATTTTGCAGCTGCTGAACGATACGACGGGTATTGGGACCATACTTACTGACACCGCCCAGCAGTTTCCAAATAACATTCTTAAAACGATTATATGTCCGTGATGTGGTAATATCTGTCAGATACTCTTTTAGTGCTCCTACATTTTGGTCGATGGCGATACCATTGTCATTGAGTATGATCAAAAGGTTCGTTTTTTCCCATCCTGCATGATTCATAGCTTCGAAAGCCATACCCGCACTCATTGATCCGTCGCCTATTACAGCAACATGTTGTCGATTTATATCACCATCCAGCCGTGCTGCAATAGCCATACCCAACACTGCGGATATTGAAGTAGAGGAGTGTCCGACACCAAAAGCATCGTATTGGCTCTCGTCCATCTTAGGGAAACCACTGATGCCTCTGTAAGTGCGGTTGAGATGAAAAAGGCTTTTGCGCCCTGTAAGGATCTTATGCGCATATGCCTGATGGCCTACATCCCATACAAGTTTATCGTATGGTGTGTTTAAAGAATAATGCAAGGCAATAGCCATCTCAACAGCACCAAGACTCGCACCGAAATGCCCCGGGTTAATTGATACAGCATCAATAATAAATGCACGTAACTCTTTGCTGAGCTGAGGCAACTGATGATGCTCCAACTTGCGCAAATCCTCAGGAGACTCTATAGTACGCAGTAATGGCCCTTGTGATATCACTTTTGTTATATTGTTCAAATTCAACTACAAAAGTATTCATTTTTATAATGATGTAACAGCGAAGCGTAAGGAAAGTTAGTAATGATATAAAAAAGTTATCTATTTTTGCATAAACAGAACAATAGATATGGCGGATAATCGTCCGATAGGAGTTTTTGATTCAGGACTGGGAGGCCTTTCTGTATTGCGCGCTCTCTTCCATGAGCTTCCCAATGAATCGTTCATATATTATGCCGACAGTGGTAACTGTCCGTATGGCGACAAACCTTTGAAACGAGTACAACAACTCTCTATAGATATTACCTCCTTGCTCATCTCAATGGAATGCAAGATGGTGGTTGTCGCTTGCAATTCAGCTACAGCCGCAGCTATTGATGAGCTGCGTGATCGTTTTACGATACCTTTTGTAGGCATAGAGCCTGCGGTAAAACAGGCAGCATTACTCACCAAAAGCGGGAAAGTGGGGGTGTTGGCAACGGAGCACACTTTTAACGGCAGGCTGTTTCAAGAGAC
>JAVVFR010000316.1:0-2651 GCA_032250595.1 Bacteroidales bacterium
GTGATATTATCATTAAATCAAAAGATGTTCTTGAACAATTGCTTAAGGAAAAGGATGAGTGTTATGTGAACATTATGCCAGAAGGTCGCAAATCAAGTAGAACAGGTATTTTTATCGGTCTTTTAAAGCGAGATATTAGATTATTTAATTATGTGAAGGGTAAGAATTACGATATGTTCATTGGTACTGATCCTGCTATTTCACACATAGGATTTCTTAAAAAAATCCCTGTAATTACTGTTTTAGAAGATGATATCAACGTAATACCCGAACTTGCCTTGATAACTTATCCATTTACATCTATTATACTTACTCCTGAAGGATGCAAAACAGGAAAGTACAAGAGTAAAACCATCCATTATAGAGGATATATGGAACTTGCCTATCTTCACCCAAGGTATTTTTTCAATGAAGTTATAAATTATAAAAAACCGTTTTTTTTAATAAGACTGTCGAAGCTTAATGCCTATCATGATTCAGGAATAGAAGGTTTAACAGATTCAATATTGAAAAAAATAATAGGTCGGCTTGAAGGAAGGGGAAGTATATACATTTCATCGGAGGGAGTCCTTGATGAATCATTCAGAAAACACGAATTAAGAATTGATAAATCACAAATACATGATGTTTTAGCAAATGCATCAATACTTATTAGCGACAGCCAGTCAATGACCATGGAAGCTGCAATTTTAGGAATCCCTTCACTTCGCTTCAGTGATTTTGCAGGAAAAATAAGTGTTCTTGAAGAACTTGAACATAAATACGGACTTACATACGGGATACCAACTAATAAAGCTGATTTGTTGTTTCAGAAACTTGATGAACTTTTAGCAATGAGTGAAATTGAATTAGTATTCCAGAAGAGACGCAAGGCTATGCTTAAGGACAAAATTGATGTAACTGCATTTATGGTTTGGTTTATTGAAAACTATCCTGTAAGCTTTCAAGAAATAAAGAAGAATCCAGAGTTTCAAAATCAGTTTTGATGAATATTCTGTATGTTATATGATCTATTCAGTATTTCATGAAAATACCTTCACACAGTAATTCGGTAAAGATATATAAGTCAATACATACATTTTCCCGTAAGCAGGTATTTAGGGAGATGAACTTAGCTATATGTAATTAAATAGTTTTTATTGACTGAATATTGTCCGGTTGCACAGAAAATCAGTGCAACCTTTTTTATTCTCACGCGGTCTTAAACTAACCAAAAAAAAGGGAAAATATTTATTAAGAGTCAATGCCATGGGGAATTCTGTTTATAAATACGATAATTATCGTGTAAAGATTAACAGATTGGTTTCTAAATATCTAATCATTTTTATACCTCTCTTATTTTCCACAGGTATAATTAAAGCACAAGCACCTGTATGGGTGCCTGGAACTCCTTATATAGGAACAGTTGGTCCAGTGACTATTCCAGTAAATTACGGAATAGACCGTCTTGGTACAGTTTATATTATTGTATATGATGTTGATGTATATTGGTCAATTAATAGTTCTTCGGTAAGATCAGCAGCCATCTCTGGCCCGACGGGTCACAGAGTAGCGACTGCAGTTATTCCAGTTACCAATATTAATACTGTGCTACAAACAGTGATTGATGTGTTCAGTGCAAATAAGTTCCATACTGTATATATTGTTGCTGAATCAAGTTCCGGAATTCTTCAGGCTGATCCAATCAGGTTAACAACAACAACACTATCCTGTCCGATGATTGATGTCTTAACAGGATTTTCACAACCTGTAAGTTGTATTAACCAGGGAGCGACTGCAAGATTTAATGTTGTGACTCTAGATCCGGATCCACTTGTAAACGGGATATTAAAAGGAACAGAATGGATTATGGATTGGGGTGATGGGACTGTCAATACATATACCTCTGTAACTGATAATGACCTGCCACCGCTATCGCTAAGGACGCACACCTATACTTCCACAACAGACTGTAATTATGTTTTTACAAATGATATTCGAAACCCATGCGGGGAAACAAGATCGGTGCAGTATGTGGCCGTGGTGCATGGTAGGGATGTGCCCTCCGATGGGGATGGTTACCTTGAAATTGTGAACGATGTCACTGGCAGTCCTGTAATCCAGGTTTGTGCGGGAACTGAAACAATACTGGCCCTGCGCGATAACAGTAACTGGAACTGTCAGACCCCGGTGTTGCCGGGAGGATTGTCTCCGGTTCCCAATGACAGTGAAAGAAACCTTGAGTGGCTCTATGGCCAGGACCCGACAGGCAATGTTTATAACACCATTACCGGCACTGTAGTTGTCTCGTCCCTGGGTGATGCCCCTCAGGTGAGCGGGAGATATTCGCCATCACCTAATGCCCCGGGATCACACAGCGAAGCAATAACTATTCCTTCAACATGCCAGCCGGGTGAATATTTCAGGGTCTACCTGAAGAACTGGAACAAGTGTAACTGGGCTGACGGGGAGTATGTTTCCACCTATGTCGATATAGAGGTTGTTGCTGCACCACCGGCACCAACAGCACCATCACGAATAGTGTGTGCTGTTGATGACAAGACCCTTTCCGTAACCAGCGTACCGACAGGTACCATTACCTGGTATTCGGATGCGGCTCTTACAAACCAGGTGGGGACAGGGATATCATATACACCTACAATAAGCACCCC
>JAVVFR010000317.1:0-2650 GCA_032250595.1 Bacteroidales bacterium
AGTATCTTCAGGCTGTCACATATCTGGGGCTCATCATCAACGATTAAAATTTTCTTTGTAGTTTTCATAGTCTCGTTTTTTAAAATTATTACTTAATAAATTTTCGTTTTAAATGCTTTATCTTTTCATGAACTTCTTACAATGCAAATCTACATCGCCCTCCCGTTCTGTGTAAGGTAGAGAAGTAGGGTTTTTATGGTGGAGAGAAGTACGGATTTTAAGCATAAAAACCAGTAATAAAAGGAGGGGTATCATCAGCATATTATACAGGATAATATGATGGGGTATCATTAAAATATCAGTTACAGCAAGGCTATGCGAGAGAATACAACATATTGTTTACTGCTATGAGCATAGCGTAAATATTCACACCACCGGATAAAACCGGATGCCAATAAATTGTTTGATAGCAAAAAAAAAGCATGTTGCAGGAAAAAATTGTTGCAACATGCTTTAAAAGCTATTTTTATTATCTTTCTAGTTGTAGTTTGGCAGGAAAGCGTAATCTTTTGAATATCTAAGGTTTTGTTCTGTGTAACCTTCGGAGTATTCAACTTTGATATCGATTATCTCACCTTTATCATTTTTCACTGTTTTGAACACCGGATTCACAAATCCGCCAAAGGCAGCGAGATTGAGTTCAGCATACCGTTCCAGCACCTCTTCATGAAGCGCACGATCTATTTTCACAGCATATTTCTCCACAAGATCTTTTCCGGCATCATAATCCCCTTCGGATTTTATCCTTTGCACTTCTGCCAGCAGCTGACCGAATAGTGCCCTCAGTTTTTCGAAGTCGTTGATCACGAAGAAAGTTTTCCCATCGCGTTGTTTCCGTTCAATGACATTATCCTCTTTCCCCTTTTCGAGTACCCATTTTGCAATCAACTGTCGGTTGCGCATATGGGCTTGTTCGATATCCTTACCGGGTTCTATACGTCTCAGCTGGCTCATCAGACCGTTACGGATATATTTTATATACTCAGCTTTAGCCACATCCGTTGTTTCAATCAATCCCAACTCCACCATTTTAGGGTCCATGATATAATAAAGAGCAAAGAGGTCTGCCCGTGCCTCTTCGAGCACAGAGCTGTAGTTCTTAAGTGCTTCGGAGCTCACCCCCGGCAGCAACTGTCCGGAACCGTGGCCAAGACATTCATGGAGATCGGTATGCAGATTACCGGCAAGGTATCCATATTCTTTTAACAGCCTCACTTCCTCTTCATCCCAACTGAATGCCTCCAAAGCTCCTTCATCCTGTGATGACCTGTCATATGCATAAGTGATATTATCCATGGTCACCGATTTTGAGCCGTACTCTTTCCTTATCCAGTCGGCGTTGGGGAGGTTGATGCCTATTGGTGTGGAGGGGTAACAATCGCCACCCAGATGTGCTACCGTAATGACTTTTGCAGAAACACCTTTTACCTGCTTCTTCTTAAAACGGTCGTCGATAGGTGAGTGGTCTTCAAACCACTGCGCATTACCGCTGATGATAGTGGTGCGTTTGGAGGCTTCCATATTTTTGAAGTTTACCACCGATTCCCATGTAGCTTTCATACCCATAGGATCGCCATATACCTCAGTAAATCCATTGACAAAATCAACCAACGGCTCCAGGGTTTGTACCCATAGCACATTAAACTCATCAAATGTTTTTAAGTCACCGGTCTGATAAAAATCAATAAGCTTCTCAAGAGACTGCTTCTGACGCTCACTCTCAGCGAAAGGCACTGCCATCTTTAAAAAGTCAACTACTTTGATAAGTGCTCCGGAGTAGAGCCCGCCGATTTTATACACTTCCTCTTGCACCCTGCCCTCTTTCTTCACCAACTTGCTGTTGAGCCCATAAGAGACCGGCCTTGTAGCATCCGGGTCCTTTAGCGCATCATAGAAAGCTTCCATCTCCAACTGGGTCACTCCTTTATAGAAATTACACGCTGAGTGAAGCAACAAGTCTTTCTCTGTATCAGAAGAGACACGCTTCGGATCAACTTCCGGGTCGAAAATTATGGGTATAATACGCTCAGTGAGATGCGCAATATCCTCGTTTTCTTTCAACGGCCAATTGTCTGTTGCTGTATTTTTTACTAAAGACCTGAAATATTCTTCAGAAAACTCCGGAATAAATTTATCCATTGAATAATGGTGATGAATACCATTGGAAAACCACACCCGCTTAAGATATACCTCAAAAGCCTCCCATGATTCACCCGACTTATCACCTTCGTAATTTTGATAGATCTCTTCAAGCATACGACGGATGGTAAGGTTGTTTTTATAATTCTGGTCGAAGATGATGTCACGTCCTGCCACAGCCGCTTCACTCAGATAATAGATAAGCTTTTTCTGTTTAAGGGTAAGCGAGTCCCAGCCGGGTATCGTGTAGCGCATGATCTTTACATCCGCAAAACGATCGATCAGATACGTAACAGTATCTTTATCGCCGGCATCATCAGGCTTGGCTTTATTACCGCACGACAATAACGAAGAAAATAATATTCCCATAAGAAAAAAAGATAATAATTTGTTCATATTTTTAGTCTGTTTAATTATAATATTACAGCACAGAGTGCCATATTTTTATTCAAATAATGTATAATCCATAATAACATTGTTGTAATACCTGGGCACCACCAATGTCTTATCG
>JAVVFR010000318.1:0-2642 GCA_032250595.1 Bacteroidales bacterium
CTATTTAAAGAGCTATTATCTATACCTGATGGTTACAGTGTGCTCTTTTTAGGTGGCGGAGCGAGTTTACAGTTCTGCATGGTTCCTTACAACCTTTTCAGGAAAAAAGCTGCCTATTTGAACACCGGAGAATGGTCAACAAAGGCTATTAAAGAAGCAAAATTCTTTGGTGATACCGTTGTGGTAGCCTCTTCCGAAGACCGGAATTTCAGCTATATCCCCAGAGGCTATGAAATACCTGCTGATGCCGATTATTTCCATATCACTACCAACAATACCATATATGGTACAGAAATCAAAGAAGACCCGGATGTGAATGTGCCATTGGTAGCAGATATGTCATCAGATATCTTCAGCCGGCCGATAGATGTATCTAAGTATGCTATTATATATGGTGGTGCTCAGAAAAATCTGGCTCCTGCAGGTGTTACTTTTGTGATTATAAAGGATGATATCTTAGGAAAAACAGACCGTGCTATCCCAACGATGCTAAACTATCAGACACATATCAACAAAGAGTCTATGTTTAACACTCCCCCTGCCTTACCTATCTATGCTGCACTTATGACATTGCGTTGGCTCAAAGCCAATGGTGGTATCGGGGCAATGCAGAAAATAAATAATGAAAAAGCAGGCATATTATACAGTGAAATTAACAGAAACCCACTTTTCAAGGCTACGATAGAGAAAGAAGAAGACCGTTCGTTGATGAATGTCTGTTTTGTGATGGAAGAGAAGTATGCTGATTATGAAGGTGAATTCTTGTCATTTGCTACTGAACGCGGGATGATAGGCATTAAAGGCCATCGGTCAGTTGGGGGATTCCGTGCTTCTACATATAACGCGTTACCTCAAGAGAGTGTGGAAGCATTGGTCAAATGTATGCAGGATTTTGCTGAAATGAAAGCGTAACGATGAGAGCGTAAAAACAATTGTTAAACATAAAAACTACAAAAAATGCCAAAAGTATTAGTTGCCACCGAAAAGCCATTTGCTCCAAAAGCAGTGCAAGAGATAAGAGATATACTTACAGAAGCAGGGTATGAGTTGGCGTTACTGGAGAAATATACCGAGAAAAAAGACCTGTTGGATGCCGTTGCTGATATCGATGGGTTAATCATCAGAAGCGATATTGTCGACAGTTCAGTGCTGGAAGCTGCCAAAAACCTAAAGATCGTTGTCAGAGCCGGTGCGGGTTATGATAATATTGATCTGGTAGCTGCTACAGCCAAAGGTGTTGTTGCCATGAATACTCCCGGACAAAATTCCAATGCCGTTGCTGAACTGGCACTGGGTATGATGATTTATATTGCCCGTGGACAGTTCAACGGGAAAGCAGGTACCGAATTGAAAAACAAGACGTTGGGTATCCATGCCTATGGAAATGTTGGAAAGCTTGTCGCTAAGATTGCAAAAGGTTTCGGAATGCAGGTCTTTGCCTTCGATCCTTTTGTTGGGTCCGCCACCATAGAAGCCGATGGGGTAATAGCAGTGAAAAGCCAAGAGGAGTTATACAGCAAATGTCGATACATCTCATTGCATATTCCCGCTACAGGAGAAACGAAGGGTTCAATAGACTTTGAACTGCTCAGCAAAATGCCGGACGGCGCCGTGCTGGTCAACACTGCAAGAAAAGAAGTAGTGAACGAAGAAGGGCTGAAAAAGATGTTTGCTGAAAGAAAAGACTTTTGTTATGCAACTGATGTGGCTCCCGATTGTACTGATGAGCTGGTTCAATACGAAACCAGATATTTTGCTACTCCAAAAAAGATGGGTGCACAAACAGCAGAAGCCAATATTAACGCCGGTATTGCTGCAGCACAGCAAATCGTTGCTTATATAAACAAAGGTGATACCACTTTTCAGGTGAACAAATAAAACATTGCTTTTAAACTATTATTAACCAAACGCGCTTTTACCTGATAACAAAGCGCTAAAAACTTTTTTACATTATGGAAGATGACAGAACTTATTCTTTCTTCAGATTTGAAGATCTCAGAATTTATGAGAAAGCTGTTGCTTATGTTGAATGGGTATATAATACCACTAACCTGTTTCCCGAGATAGAGACAACAGGTGGCCTGGCAGCACGGTTTCTAAAAGCCTCTCAAAATATTGCCATTAATATTGCTGATGGCTCTGCAAAAAACAAAAACCAGTTTATTACGCAACTCAAAGAGGCTAAAAGTGCTGTAAGAGAATGCGTTGTTATCACTACCATTGCAAGCCGGTTGAAATATATTTCTGAAGAAACAATGGATGAGTCGCGAGAACATTTAATGGAAATATCAAAAATGATGGGCGCCCTTATCTCTTCATTACAAAGAGGTAATAATAGGCGGCAACAGAATCAAGAAAGAGAGGAAGTATCTGAAGAGAAGGAAGAGAAATATATTAATTAAAAAATATTGAAAGAATGACAATTATTAAAGCTTTTAAAGGTATTCGCCCGGTAAAGGATAAAGCACACCTTATTGCATCCAGGCCGTATGATGTACTCAACAAAAAAGAGGCAAAGCAAGAGTCGGCAGGTAACCCTTACTCCTACCTGCATGTTATAAAACCTGAAATCGATCTGCCCGACGATATCAATGAATACAGCAGTGTTGTGTATGAAACCGGGAAAGATAACTTCTTCAGGT
>JAVVFR010000319.1:0-2638 GCA_032250595.1 Bacteroidales bacterium
AATAAGAATTCATGTTTTGCTGATTTTATACCTAAGGATAACGGGAACTTTTTCCCTTTAAAGAAGTTCAGATTACGTTCGATATTGACAATTTTCAGATGAGGGTATTTATCTGCCAGTGCTGTCAGCAAGGCCAACGAGTCATCGGTGGAGTCATTATTTACTACCACTACTTCAAAGTCAGGATAATCCTGTTCCAGTAAGAGAGGAAGATTTTGATGCAGGTTAAGGTATTCATCACGTGCAGCAATGATCACTGAAACAGGTGGCTTAGGTATGGAATGGTGATATTTTTTTTTATATGTGGCAACCCTGATAAAAACAAGCCAGTAATAGAGCATCTGGATGAACCATGCCAGGGCAAAACACAAAAATATCACCACAGCAATATCTATTGTGCCCGACACCAGGTAATTATACTCTTCTATCAGTTGATTCCATATTTGCATATGCAAAATTACATAAAAAACCCTCCCCCTCATCTCTATATTCAACAAATTGTCCACATCTTTCACTACGTTGGGTGACGGGGGATGGAAATATTGCTATTTTTGTAGGCTAAAGCAACAGGCAGATGAATTTTACAATCGAAGCGAGCGCAGCAGACTCATCGGCACGGGCAGGTGTCATTACCACCGGTCATGGTGATATCTATACTCCTGTTTTTATGCCGGTAGGGACAGCAGGAACGGTAAAGGCTGTTCATCTGCGTGATTTGGCCGATGATGTTAAAGCGCAAATTATCTTAGGCAACACCTACCATCTCTACCTGAGGCCGGGAATAGATATTATATCTTCGGCAGGAGGGTTGCATCGCTTCAATGGATGGGAACGCCCTATACTTACCGACAGTGGAGGCTATCAGGTGTACTCACTGGCAGCGTCGAGAAAGATTACCACCGAAGGGGTGAAGTTCCGGTCGCATATCGATGGGTCTGCCCATTTTTTTTCTCCTGAACAGGTTATTGATATCCAACGTGCTATCGGTGCTGATATCATTATGGCATTTGATGAGTGTACCCCTTATCCGTGTGAGAAAAGTTATGCAAAGCAATCTATGGTATTGACTCACCAGTGGCTATCCAGGTGTGTTGAACAGTTTCGGTCTACCGATAATGCTTACGGGTATCCACAGTCTCTATTTCCTATCGTTCAAGGGAGTGTTTACCGTGACTTACGCACAGAGAGTGCTGAGACTATCGCTTCTTTTGATATGCAGGGCAATGCTATTGGCGGACTGTCGGTGGGTGAACCGGCAGAGATGATGTATGAGATAACCGGTTTGGTATGTGATATCCTGCCTGCAGATAAACCACGTTACCTTATGGGTGTCGGCACACCGGTGAATATGCTTGAGTGTATCGATCTGGGAGTCGATATGTTCGATTGTGTTATGCCTACACGAAACGGTCGAAACGGTATGTTGTTTACCCGTGAAGGTATCATCAATATAAAAAATGAGAAGTGGAAAAATGATTTCTCTCACATCGATGAAATGGGAGGCTCTTTTGTCGACCATAGCTACTCCAAGGCGTATCTTAGACACCTCTTTACCGCCGGAGAGATGCTTGGGCCTATGATCGCAAGTATACACAATCTTGCATTCTATATCCGGTTGATCAACGATGCACGAGAGAGAATTGTCAACGGGTCATTCAAGTCATGGAAAAATAATAACGTTAAGAAACTTGCACAACGACTATAATGAAAATTATCGATATCTATATCATCAAAAAGTACCTCAGTACCTTTTTCTTTATGATTGGGATGATCATTGTCATTATTATTATTTTTGATATCTCAGAGAAGATCGATGATTTTATCGAGCACAATGCTCCTTTTAAAGGGGTTGTTTTTGAATATTATTTCAATTTTATTCCCTTTCTTATTAATATGTTCAGTGGGTTGATAGCCTTTATCAGTGTGATATATTTTACCTCAAAGATGGCTTCAAAGAGTGAAATTGTTGCCATCCTGGGTTCAGGCATTAGCTTCAACAGGCTTCTCTTCCCATATCTGCTCACCTCTCTTTTTCTGGCGCTTTTCTCTTTTTATCTTGCCAATTTCGTTATTCCGCATGCCAATGAAGTGCGTAATGAATTTGAGCTTAATTTCATGAAGCATAAGACTTATAAAGCGGAGAAGTTCATTCATTTTCAAATGAAACCGGGTTTTTATATCTCGCTGTATGATTTCAATCCGATGACTAAAACCGGGTCGAAAGTTAAGCTGCAGCAGTTAGAGGATGGGGTATTAAAAACAAATGTTACCGGGGATTATCTTCGATGGGACAGCATAAATGCCCAGTGGACCATTGACAAATACTCTATCCGTGCTATTGACGGAATGAAAGAGACATTGAAGACAGGTGAACGGTTAGATACAGTGCTGCCTATTGAGCCTTTAGACCTTACCAATGACATTATCAATGTACAGGTGTTAAGTTTCAGGGAGCTTAGGGAGTTTATCAGGATCAGCAAATTCAGAGGGTCGGAGAATATTGCGTTTTACGAAATTGAGAAGCACCGGAGGCTGGCATATCCGTTTTCAGTGATAATTCTGTCGTTTATCGGTGTAGCTTTCTCAAGCCGTAAGTTACGTGGTGGTATAGGACTGCATCTGGCTTTCGGGCTGCTGG
>JAVVFR010000320.1:0-2636 GCA_032250595.1 Bacteroidales bacterium
CGATCATGAGATCCATACCACTGCAAAACGGATATTTAGTAATATTTTACATCATTACAGTGATTTTAACATAAGCACTATCGATAGTTTTGTACATCGAATCATTCGCAGTTTTGCCCTGGAACTGAACCTCTCTTACAACTTTGAAGTATTGCTTGACACTGAAACTTACATTGAACTGGTTTTAGATCAGCTTTTTTCATCCATCGACGGCAATAAATTTCTTACGAAACTGCTTTTCAACTACTCAAAGATGCTTTTAGAAGAGGGTAAGTCGTGGCATATTGAAGGGCAACTTGCCGACTATATTAAAGTGTTAATAGAAGAAAACAGCATAGCGCCTTTAACGATGCTGGCAGCATCGAACGTAGATTTTGAGCAGCTGCGTAAGGAAAACAATATCAAAAAAGATAAGCTGGAAGAGGCACTAATACAACTTAGCAGCGAGGCCGATGCAATGATAAAGTCATCATTGCTGCCGGAAGAGTGGTTTGCATACGGAAAAAGCGGCTTGTATTATCTCTTTGAGAATATTATCAACAATAAAACATACGAACGGCTTATCAGCGTATCAGACAAAAAGCGTTTTAATAGTTTTCTCGTAGAAGGAGAAGATTTCTGGAAAAAAAAGACACCTGAGCGATATATTGATGGATTCCTGCAACTTCAGCAACAACTGACCTCCTTTTATAATGATATTGTGACCACCAAATCAGAGAAATACTACAGTGAGTATGTCTTACGAAATATGATAAACTCTTCAATCTATCTGATGGCCTTGAACAAAGAGATATTCAACGCTATGGA
Source organism: Bacteroidales bacterium (assembly GCA_032250595.1). Lineage (GTDB taxonomy): Bacteria > Bacteroidota > Bacteroidia > Bacteroidales > SKPS01 > SKPS01. Next base: position 808 of record JAVVFR010000320.1, read on the forward strand.
ACAGGTAAATCTTGAAGAGAACATCATTCCCATTCATGCGTTTAACCGTCTTATTTACAGTATCACTGAAACACAGGATGTTCCATATATTTATGAACGTACCAGCGAGCGGTTTAATCATTTTCTTATTGATGAGTTTCAGGACACCTCAGCATTACAATGGTATAATATGCAGCCATTGATCGTGGATTCACTGGCTAACGGTGGATACAACATGGTAGTGGGTGACGCCAAACAGGCTATCTATCGCTGGAGAAACGGTGATGTTGAGCAGTTTGTGATGCTACCTGCCATAAAAAAAGCGAGACAAAACAGTATCTATCTCTCACGGCAAAATATGCTTGAAAATTTTTACAAACCTGAAACTCTAAAAGAAAACTACCGGTCGGCAGCACCGATAGTACATTTCAACAATAATTTCTTCAACTTTGTAAAGGAATGTTTTCCGGGTATTGTATATGAAGCATACGATAACCACGAACAGCATCCTTGTAAAAATATCGACGATGGTTACGTAGAACTAACTTTGTTGGACACCGAAAAAACAGATACCAAAGCGCAACAAACAGAGCGACATCTCACTCTGTTGATTGAAAAAATCCATCATTGCCTTCACGACCACTATGCGCCGGAAGATATCTGTGTGTTAACCCGTACTAAGCATGAAGCTTCATTGGTAGCTACGAAGCTGGTAGAAAACAGCATCAGGGTGGTATCGGAAGAGTCGCTCCTGTTGAAAAATAATAAAGAATTTCGATTTCTTAGTGCTTACTTAGGCCTTTTGCACAACTATGATGACAAAGTGCATGCTGTTACTATCATTTCATGGCTTCACGGCCTTGGTCATATCTCCGGTGATGAGTTACCTGTTATTATAGAAAGTTTGGGCAGAAGCAAATCGCGTTCGGTAATGCATTTTGTATCCTCGCTGCTCCAGCAATTTTTCCCATCGGCATCGGCTGCGCATCATCGTTCGTTACCGTTATATGAGATGTGTGAGCAGGTCATTGCCGATTTCGGTCTTGGAGATCATGCGCCTCTTCCATCACGTTATTTTCTGGATATGGCGGGTTCTTTTGTTAGCACATTCACTCCCGACCTGTCGGTCTTTGTCCGCTGGCTCGATCAACAGATGAGAAGTAAGACCATTCCATTGACCGGAACCACGAATGCAATACAGGTAATGACCATCCACAAATCAAAAGGGTTACAATTCCCGGTGGTACTATATCCCTTTGCCTGGGAACAGGATCAGCCTACAGGCAACAAAAAATCATTTGTTTGGGTTGAAAACCCAACGCCGGAATCCTGGGGAGGGCTTCCTTATTTCTTTCTGCCCCTGGAGCAACGATTACAGCATACGCCCTTTGCCGATAGCTTTAATAAAGAGAATGCCATGCGCTTGCTTGATATGGTCAATCTTATTTACGTTGCTTTTACCCGTCCGAAAAACAGGTTATATGTCATCAGCAGTAAACCTACAAAATCTTCTTCCAACAATTTATATAGCCTTCTAAAAGCTTATTGTCAACAAAACAACTTTCCTGAAACCGGCACCATCGTTTTTGGCGAGGCAAAAATAACGCTAAAAAAACAGGATAAGGCAGAAGACAAAGAGACTTCTGGCATGAGATGGATTTCGGGAAGATGGAGAAAACGGATCAGTGTAAAAGCAAAAGGGATGCGTGATCTCAACGTAAAACGTTCAAAAGCACTGAGCCACGGTAATCTTTTGCACCGTATTCTGGCAGCCATAGAGACAAGAGATGATATTGACAGTGCTGTAGCACGGTTCCATCAACAAGGCTGGATAACGGCTGATGAAGCCT
>JAVVFR010000321.1:0-2634 GCA_032250595.1 Bacteroidales bacterium
CTGCTTCAGGCAGATGGACGATCGCAGGGAAGAGAATAGCCGGAAAAGCAATGGTGGTATCCTCTGTCTCTGTGTTATGGATAGTGGTATCATTATTTATCTCTACACGCTCCAGGGTGGCAGGTTCAATAGGCTGATACAGCGTAGGAAAAACACCGTATTGCGCTACTGCTTCCGTAGAGAAACCCAACAGTGTTCCGGCTAAAACAATTAATTTAGGAATAAGGCTTCTTGGTTTCATAATCTATCTCTTTATTTTAAGGATGTATTATTATTTTACAATTTTGTATGCATCACCGTTAAGGTTGATCACGATCTCTTCATCGACAGAGAGATATTGGTTCAGATCTACAGAGTTATTTTTTGCTATTTCAAAATATTTGTCACTGAACTGTTTCACAGTAACGGCGTTTTTTTCTTGTGCTTCATTCAAAGTGCCATCGACCCAGATCCCATTACGCAGGTAGAAAGGCCTTCCTCCGATATTTTTCACTGTGCTTGAGGTATGCACTTCACCGGCTGCGGTAACACTCATTACATCTTCGTTCTCTGTCGCTACACGCTCATTTTTAAGCTGCTGTTTGTAGCTGCGCTGCGCTACACCCGACTGTCCGCTCACATTATCCAGCTTTTCAAGATTCATAGTGGTGGTAGTGGTGTTCTGTCTGACGTCATAAATATCGATATCTTCCCTGGCAAGAAACGAAGTATAAGGGGTAAGGATGCCATATTTCTTGCTGAGCTCAACCAACGAGGTAACCAGTTCTTCTTTTTCCCCGTTAAGATCTATTTGGTTGATAAGGAATCCTATTTTTCTTGTTGCCCATATTTTTTCAATCTGTTTATATTCAATCCCTTCTCCTTTGTCTGCAAATTCAACATCATAGGAATAGGTCTGTTTCTTTCCATTGGCAAAGCCTGTGATAGTGACTTTTGTTTTTCCCGGGAGGAGGTATTTCCCGAAAAGCTCTATCTGGCTTCCTTCGAACATATCGGGTATTGATGTCGGATATACCTCTTTTATGCCGTTTGCACTGAACGTAGTAGCCATATCAGGAATAGCTTTAAATACAGCAAAACTTCCTTCGTAGTCTTTATTGCCATTTACAGCGAAAGTAACAGTGATATCTGTTAAAACCGGAGATTGAATGCTACGATAAAACTCAGACAGGATAACTTCAAGGTTTTCTCCCGGTTTCACATAGGCCGACATTCCACTGTTCTGTTCACTGATTCTGTCAAGAAGTCTTGCATTTACATCATAGCCAACGCCAAAAGAAAAAACTCTTGTTTTGTTTTTGTTAGCAGTAAGGCAGTTTTTTGCTATGTTCATTTCATTGGTCTCACCTACTGTTGGCAGGCCATCTGTCAGGAAAAGCAAGTATCCGGGGCGTTCAGTTTCGCCGGTAATCCCCATAGCTCGTTGCAACGCTTCATTAATATTGGTCCCTCCACCAGCTGAGAGGTTTGTGATAAATGACAAGGCGTTTTTTACATTATCATGGGTAGAGGGGAGCATCGCGCTGCTGTATACTTCAACAATTCCCTGATAGGTCACTATGTTGAACATATCATCTTCGTTCAGATTATTGATAATGAATGAAGCAGCTTTTTTTGCTTGCTCTATCTTTATCCCGTTCATAGAGCCGGATATATCAATAGCGATGATCACATTTTTTGCTATACGTTGTGTGTTTTTGTTTTTTATTGAAGGGCTTGCCAGCAGCATAAACCAGCCTTCATCGCTGTCGGAGGGTTTATATGATAACATAGAAATGCCCACATCACTGTTGGTGGGATGAAAAAAGAGTTTAAAATCCTGTTCAGGAATTACATTGTTAGCTTCGTATCCTATTATAACACGTTTTGGGTCAGTTTTATCGACCAGCACATTATGCGAAGGGCTGTAAACGTTTCTTATCTCTTTATCATCTTTGATGGTTATGGCAATCTTCACTTTTCCAATAGACTGGTTCGAGAATTTCTGTGTACTGAATGGATATATGAAGGTAGTATTCCCGAGGCGTTGTTCACAATGCATGGTATATTTCAGGGAGATGGTACGGCTTTTGCCTGCCGGTACCGGGAAGACAGATGTTTTATAGAGTCCGTAACCTGCATACTCCATAAGTGCCGGGTCTTTCTTGCGTCTGACGATCTCTTCGTAGATACTGCGTGCCTCCGTTTTGTCGAGAAGCTTGCCCCGTATCTCTGTGCCATCAACCATAAGCACAAAGTCTTGAACGACCCCTTTGGATGGAAGAGGGAACAGCATCTCTATCTCTAATTCACGCCCTGAAACATTTTGTATGGTTTGTGAAACGGATACGTTTGCTATCTGATTTTCAATGATGCCATTAACAACAAAATCGGTAACTCGGTAAATAGCATTTACCTTTGGTATAGCGCCGGTCTCTCTTTGAACAAGATCATCGAAGCTTTTGGCTGTTACCGCCATCTGTGCGTGGCTGCGAATAGGAATAATAAAAAATAATATTGTTGTTGTTAAGAGAAATAACATGGTTTTCATAATAGCTCTTTTTTTATATTAAACAATATTTTTAATGGATTTATAACGCTGTACAGCTATGAGAGGATAAGGTTCAAATTTTGTAAGAGATGATGACTATCTGC
>JAVVFR010000322.1:0-2630 GCA_032250595.1 Bacteroidales bacterium
TTGATGGTTGCTTCAATCTCTTTTTTGCTGTTGTCGTACCATTTCAGGAATGGGCCGGTGTCATAGTGTATCTCACTCTTTTTCTTTCCGTTAAAGTGCCACTCACGCCATAAGCCTGTCTGTTTGCCATTATCGTACACTCCTTCAGAGATAAGTTTCCCTTTGTTTGTATAGATAGACCATTTGCCATGTTTCTCTCCATTTCTGTAGGCTCCTTCAGTAAGTATATTTCTGTTGCTGTGCCAGCTTGTATAGGGTCCGTGAAACTTTCCGTCAACCATATAGGCTTCAACCATCAGCGAGCCGTCTTCATTCCATACTTTATAGGGTCCGTCGGAATAATTAATTTCACTCTTCAGTGCCCCTTTTGGATACCATGATTTCCAGACACCGGTCTTTATGCCCTTTTCAAAAGATCCTGTTGTTTTTTTTGTCCCGTTATGATACCAAAAAACCCATTTACCTGTCTCTGCCTCACCGGTGTCGGTTTGAATGACAGTGCCTTTGGCCATTTTGTTACCGTCGGGGTAGGTTATGGTTATCTTTTTTTGTGCAGTGGCAACAATACAAAATATTGATAATAAAAATGCAAATACTACTCTTTTCATTCTTATACTATTTAAGTTTCAATGAGAAAAAAATCAGCAACATTCACTGCCGTTGTAATTCATCAGCAGATGCGATAACAGATTTTTTAAACCCATTGTTGATCAGGAAACCTTACAAAGATAAAACCTTAACGTTTACGTTGTATGGAATATTGGATCAATTTTATTAACGAATGCCTGGCATCCGATGCTTCAAACTGTTCGAGCAAGGCAACAGCTTTGTTCACATAGCTGTTCATAGTAGCCTCGGCATACTTTATCCCTCCGCTTTCATTAACGAGATTGATAATATCATTTACTTTTTTTCTGTTGTCGTGATGGTTTCTGATGGTTTTGATGATACTGTTTTTTCTTTTTTTATCAACATTATTGAGCATGTAGATTATGGGCAGTGTTAATTTCTTCTCTTTCAGGTCAACGCCGTTTGGTTTTCCTGTAAGGTTATTTGTTTGATAGTCGAATAGGTCGTCACGTATTTGGAAAGCGACACCAACATGTTGTCCGATATCATGCATCAGTTTAATTTTTTCTTTATCTGCGCCTGCTGAAGTGGCTCCGGCAGCGCAACAGGAGGCTATTAATGAAGCAGTTTTCTTTTTGATGATCTCAAAATAGACCTCCTCTTCAATATCGAGATTTCTTGCTTTTTCTATCTGTAATAGCTCTCCTTCACTCATTTCACGGGTAGCATCGGATACGATATGCAGCAGGTCGTATGCTTTATTTTCAAGTGCCAGCAGGAGGCCTTTTGAGAGCAGGAAGTCACCTACCAGCACTGCTATTTTGTTTTTCCACAATGCGTTGATAGAGAGAAACCCTCTGCGCCGATGGGCATCGTCTACAACGTCATCGTGTATCAGGGTTGCCGTGTGGAGCAGCTCTATCATGTTGGCCGCGATATAAGTGTCGTTGGTGATAGTGCCAGTGATTTGTGCTGAAAGCATGACAAATATCGGGCGCATCTGTTTCCCTTTTCTTCTTATAAGATACTTTGTGACTTTATTTAATAGCGGAATATTGCTCTTGAAGGATGCGTTGAACTGTTTCTCAAATATTTTCAACTCCTGCTCAACAGGTTTTTTAATGTCTCTAATGGTGCTCATGATATGTAAATTCATGTCAAATGTAAAGAAACAACACTTTATTTACAAACTTGTTTATAATATCTGGAGTTTCCTTACATGTTCTATAATGAATTAGACATTGCCAGCAATCATAATATTTCTGGATGATTGCAAAATGTAATAGCCAAAAAGCAACTTCCTTAAAAAATGCATCCAAATCACGAACTTGCCTTCTGAAGAAAAACACAGAACGATCATGGACACAAATTCTATGGCAGAAGGAATCCATGAATTTTTTTAGAATAACTTGTACCGGAATTATTGGATTTAAAAGCAGAAACGGGCCTTATCTTGGTTCTTTTCAGTTATCTTTATTCCCTGATTAATTTTTGAGGGATCTTCGGATAATATGGGTATGCATGTAAAAAGAAAAAATATTGTACTTTCGTTTGTTAATAAACATGATGATACTTATATGGAAGCGCCGGAGGGTATCGAAGCAACATCTCCTCAATCATAACACTATTAAACTATGACTGTGAGAAAAGACTTGTCGCAATATGATGTGAAGATCATTGTTGCTTTTGGAGAGGCTGTTACGGGTAATTACAAGATTCATAAGTGGTTGCTCGACAACGGTTTTCCTGAGTTGGCTGCTTTGGCATCATCGTTACAAGCTGATGTTCAGGCGTTTGAGTGGCTTTTAAAGAATGGATATCCGCAATATGCAGCCTTCAGTAATGCTGTTGATGATGATAAGGCTGCGTTTGTGTGGTTGTTTAAAAACCGATTTTTTTTACTTTCCTCTATTGTTGATGCTGCGTGGTTACGAAAATCGGGTATAGTTTGGCTTAAGAGAAATAAACTCGACCCTTATCTAAATCTGGCAATGAAGATAAGGCAACTGAAAGAGGAGCAACACCGTGATTATGGGTTTTATTACAAAATGCATTTCTAA
>JAVVFR010000323.1:0-2622 GCA_032250595.1 Bacteroidales bacterium
GTGGTGCATCAAGCAGTATGACAGGAGCGGTGTCGGGTATTCTTTTCTTAAGCTGCCGGATCAGTGTTGTTTGAAACGGTGAGCCAATATCCAATCGCTCTTCGACAAGCAAGTTGCCGGTATCAGTACTGAAAGTGCTGACAAGCCCATAACCTGATGGGTGCTCTGAAATCGCATCATCACTGCATGCAACACTGCATGCACCGCATGAATGACAAAGAGAATGGTTTATCTCTGCAAAATCGGCTTCAGGAATAACTACAATGGCATCTCAGCAGCTTTTGTCCCGGCTCCTCCCGGTGAATCAGCATATTTGTTGTGATGAAAAATTGTTGACCCGTCTGTTTCGTCATAAACACAAAACCATTCTGCTCTTCCAAAACGCTTGTCGAAGGTGGCTTTAATAGTGTCTCCTGTGGATGTAATTACTGTTTTCATAATGGTTGTTTTTAATAAATATCTTTAATTATTACTGGTTCAATGTGATGCTTTTTACAGACCGGACAGAACAACATTTCTTGTTTTGGTGAAGGAATGCTGAACCGTGCATGACAATCATTACACAGATACCAATTTTCATCAATTCTGGCATGCCCTTGGTCGATAATGATCTCTTTCGTCTCCACAAAAGCCTTAGCAACATTTCTTCGTGCTGATTCGTAAATGCGAGCAAAGGTAGAGCGCGATACACCCATTAATACAGAAGCTTCCAAGTGGTTCATCCCATCGTAATCGGCCAGTTTTATTGCCTCATACTCTTCATACAGCAGAATAATAGCCTCTTTAGGGTTTTTGAATACGCCATAAGGCTTGTATCCTTTAAATCCCGGTGGTGCTAATATTCTCCTAAGTCTTCTTCTTCTGGGCATTGTGAAATTATTTCTGCAAATATAATGAGAATATTCTCATTATAAAAATATTTTTACAAAAAAAAAGCGCTTTTTTTAGCGCTTTCTTTATAATAAGTTAAAAATCAGGTTTGATCACTGAGCCAACGCTCTGCTTCGATAGCGGCCATACATCCGCTTCCGGCAGCAGTAACGGCTTGTCTGTATTTATTGTCTTGCACATCACCGCAGGCAAATACGCCGGGGATATTGGTAGCTGTGGAGTCGGGTTTGGTGATGAGGTATCCGGTGTCATCCATCTCCAGTTGTCCGATGAAGAGTCCCGAATTGGGTTTATGCCCAATAGCGATAAACACGCCATCAACGTCGATCTTTCGGTCTTGTTGTGTTTGAGTATCGGTAACGATAATACCATTTACAACCTTGTCGCCAACGATCTCCTTTGGTACGGCATTCCAAACCATCTCGATATTTTCAGTTTTGAACACCTTATTTTGCATTGCTTTGGAGGCACGGAGTTCATTACGCCGGTGAATCAAATACACTTTTTTGCACATGTTAGCTAAATATGAAGCCTCTTCGGCAGCAGTATCACCGCCACCAATCACTGCCACTTCCTTTCCTTTATAGAAAAAACCGTCACAGGTAGCGCAACCTGATACACCAAAGCCATTGAATTTTTGCTCAGACTCCAATCCTAACCATTTGGCAGTTGCTCCTGTTGCAATAATCACTGTCTCTGCTTCTATGATGGTTTTATTGTCGGCTTCAATAATAAAGGGGTGTTTTGAAAGATCGGCTTTTGTAACAATGCCCCAGCGTATATCTGCACCGAAGCGTTCTGCCTGTTTTTTTATCTCCTCCATCATCTCCGGTCCTTTTATCCCTTCAGGATATCCGGGAAAATTATCTATTTCTGAGGTAATGGTGAGCTGTCCACCGGGTTGTAGTCCCTGATATAAAATAGGTTTTAAATCAGCACGCCCAGCATAAATAGCTGCAGTATAACCTGCAGGCCCGGAACCGATGATAAGGCATGTTGTCTTTTCAACTTCATTATTCATAGATAGATTCTTTTTAATTTGTATGTTTTTTTTGAATTGTTTTGAAGATATTGATATTTGATAATTGCACTTTTATGCTCCAAAAGTTTTGCGATACAACTGAATAGCATCTTCTACTATCTTCATTGCTTGTTCTTTTCCGAGGAAATTCTCTACCCGTACATCTTTATTTTCCAGTTTTTTGTAGTCTTCAAAAAACCGTTGAATTTCCTTTGTGGCGTGCGGAGGCAGTTCAGTAATATCATGATAGTGGTTCATGGAGATATCATCTTTGGCCACAGCGATAATTTTGTCATCGGCTTCGTTGTTGTCGATCATACGCATCACACCAATCACCTGAGAGTCGATGATACACATAGGAGGGAAATCGATTTGTGATAAGACGAGTATATCGAGCGGGTCGTTATCGTCGCAAAAGGTACGGGGGATAAAGCCGTAGTTGCCCGGATAATGAACCGATGAAAAAAGTACACGATCGAGCCGAAGCAAACCACTCTCTTTATCGAGTTCGTATTTTCCTTTACTTCCTTTGGGGATCTCAATGATTGCTGTAACGATATCGGGGGCTTGTTTGCCACTGGAGATAGTGTGCCAGGGATTGTACATAAGGCTTAGTATGGTTTTGTGATTCAAGAATGTTATGATTTTAGTATGCAAAAATACACTATTTTTTTTGTTTTTTGTGAAATGGATGGATTTCATTTTCATGG
>JAVVFR010000324.1:0-2620 GCA_032250595.1 Bacteroidales bacterium
GTTGATTGTATATATTTGAGGATTGGAAAATGATTGGTTTTTATACTGGACTCATTATTTATTCCAAAAAACAATGAAATTCATTCTTGCAATTTTTATAGCCTTCTTTCTCCCGGCAGTGGCCATTGCACAAAGTGATGTGAAAGATGCTAAACATATGGCTACAGATTTTCTGAACATATATTTTACAACCATCAACGCCAATGAGCTCTCTCCAAATGCCTTGTCATTAGCATATCAATGGGAAGCTGAAAACGAAATGCCTATATATTGTTTTACATTCACAATACCTGATAATGGTTTTATTATAGTGCACACCGATACCACTGTTGGAATATTAGGCTTTTCAACAAAATCAGCATTTAAAAAAGAACATCTCCCACCTACCATGAACTTATTATTGGAGGAGTACCGGTTTATCAAACCGGAAAAGGAAGATAAAAAGGGCAATAATCAATTACAAAACATACAGCATGTGACACCATTGCTAACTACTTCCTGGGATCAACGTTGTTATTACAATGATTCCTGTCCTGCCGATTCCATGGCACCGGCCTATTTTTGCAACAGAGCTCCTGCAGGATGTGTTGCATCAGCCTTAGGACAAATTATGCATTACCATAAATGGCCTTCCCAGGGAATTGGCACAAACAGTTATTATGATGCAGATTACGGCATATTATCGGCAAATTTTGGAAATACTACTTACAATTGGCAAGGTATGCCCAATGCCATATATACCTCGAACCCGGAGATTGCCAGGCTATTGTTTCATGTTGGTGTAGCTACGGAAATGAACTATGGCCCTTTTGCTTCCGGTACCGGTGCTTCAGATGCACACTATGCTCTAAAAACCTATTTCAACTTTAAAAACTCCACACAACATGTTTACAAAATAAATTATACTAGCACCTCATGGAAAGCTATGTTGCAAAATGAGTTGGATCATGGCCGTCCTGTATTCTATGGTGGTGTAGATGCAGGCGGTGGTGGTGGCCACGCCTTTGTTTGTGATGGATATTACGGAAATGACTATTTCCACATTAACTGGGGCTGGAGCGGTACAGGCGACGGGTATTTCATACTGTCTAACCTTAATCCCCTTGGCAGTGCTAATTACATCAACATGCAGGAAGCTATTATCGGCATTGAACCCAATACACCCCAGCTAAATGCAGCCTTTACTGCTTCTGCGAATAACATTGATGCCGGTGATGCAATTAATTTTTCTAACCTCTCACAAGGCCCACACTCTGTTTATCAATGGCGTTTTGATGGAGCAATTACTACAATTTCAACCTTAAAAAACCCTGTTAACATAATCTACAATACCCCCGGCATATTCGATGTAGAACTTATCATTGGTGATGGAACATCTTTTGATACTTTACTGAAAACAAATTACATTACCGTTAAACCTTTTGCTGATTTCATAGCCGACCGACGGGAAATCGCTACAGGGCAATCCATAGATTTCAACGCTTTATGTCTGGCTTCAAATCCTATAACACAATACAATTGGTATTTTCATGGTGGCACACCACAAACATCTGTTTTACCCAATCCGCAAGATATAACCTGGAATAATCCCGGACAGTTTCCGGTATTACTTGAAATAACAAGCAACGGAAAAACACACAAGCAGCTAAAAACAAAATACATAACTGTACACAACCATTGCGATACCATGCTTTGGTACTATTTCCCGGGTTATGATATTCAAACGGCTAACCAGGCTTCATTTACAGTTAACCAGGAAGACCTGGATGGTTTAATACCTTATCACCATCCTTATATCTCTTCAGGTTGGGATGTGTTTAATGAACAATTATCAACCGGTGATACCAATTGGTTTATCAGTGCTACTTCTCTATTTCAAACTACAGGAACCGCTAATAACTGGTTAACTTTCGGCCCTGTCACAATACCATCAGCAGGAGCCGTACTGCAATGGAAACAGCAATATCCCGACCATACAAAACGCGATGGATATGAGATATTGGTAAACGAAAACGGATTAACCCATCAATACTTCACCGGTTCGCCACTATTGGCCATAGCGGATAATGATCCATCCACTGTTGGCGACACTATATGGACTTCCTGTTCATTAAAATTCGACAGCATTACATTTGGTGGCAAAGAGATATATATTGCTTTTCATCACAATGCTCATAATATGTTTTACATAGCTTTTGATGACATTCGCATCTATCGGTGCTCAGGCTTTCCACTATATGCAGACTTTTTAGCCATCGACAGTATAATCCCTGCCGGACAACCGGTTACTTTTTATGATATCTCTTCCGGAATACCAACATCCTGGTTATGGTCATTCCCCGGAGGACAGCCGGCAAATGCTATTGACGAGGATCCTTCTGTGATCTATTCAACACCAGGCATATATAATGTTTCCCTTGATATCGGATATGATGGAGGAGTACAGAAAAGTATTACCAAACAAAATTATATGCATGTTGTTACATCAGTGTCTCAGCCGATGAAAAACAAAAAGTTTGTTGTTATTCCTAATCCGGTAGATGACCAACTGGTAATTATGGCAAAGAAAAATAGTTTCAATCATTGCAAGTTATACGATATGCGAGGCAAACTCATTTAC
>JAVVFR010000325.1:0-2620 GCA_032250595.1 Bacteroidales bacterium
ATCCACGATCGTAAATGATGATGGAACACTTTGTAACAATACAAATACACCTTCACTTTAGGGTTGGATTTTCCCATCATTATCAACAATGACACCCCAGTTTACGGTAACCAGTTGTTCCCGCTCAAAATAGAAGTCGGTTTGTGCATCTTCGAAGGTTATGCGCTTCTCTCCCCAGGTCTCCTCTTCTACTTCGTATTTGGTGTACCCATGTTCAACCATCAATTGAATGATTTCATCTTCTAACATTTCGAACACTCTATTACCAAAAAGAATAGCCTGGTCGTTGTCGGTTTCACAATTCGACAATACCGAGTGTTCAGCACCTTCGATAAAGAGCGTGATACCATATTTATAGTAATACCACAACAGGGTCTCCACCTCTTCGTCTCCATCGCTGAGCACTTCAGAATCTTCAGGTTGCCCCATAATTTCAATAACCTCTTCCATTGAAGCGCCAAAGTCCAATTCGCCAAAACCTTGCAAAGGGCGTATGGATAGTTTTTTTAAATTCATTGGTTAACAAATTTTTCTTACCGAACTAAAATACAACATTTTTATAATTATAAAGAAAAAATAATCTATACCGGCGAATCCGGTTCTTTCGCCATCTGCCGATATACCATTCTATCAAGCTTAATAGGGATAAACCGTTGAATAGCAATGGTAGCTTTGCCAAGCAGTGTTAATATCAACAAACGCCGTCGCTGCCGTATTGCCTTTAATGTTTTCAAAGCAACACTATCAGCGCTCATCAACGATTTCTCCTTACGTGGTGATATCCCTTGCGGTTTTCCATTGTACAACAGTGCAGCTTTTCTGATATTGGTATTTGTAAAACCCGGACATACAATCAACACATGTAAGTCGTCATACAAATATTCAACTCTAATAGCTTCGAGAAAACCCTGCATCGCAAATTTGCTGGCAGAATACCCTGTTCTTCCTGGAAGCCCTTTAAAACCGGCAATCGACGACATGCCTACTACACTTCCTTTAGAAGCTATTAAATGAGGTAAGGCATACTTGGTACAATATACCGTCCCCCAGTAATTTACGTCCATGATCTTTTGTAATACCTCTAACTGCACCGCTTCAAACTTTGCCCGCATTGAAATACCCGCATTGTTGATCAAAACATCAATACGTCCATATTTCGCTATAGTAGCCTCTATCAATAGTTTACAATCCTCTTCTACCGACACATCACACTTAATGCAAAATGCATCACCACCTTTGGATTTTATGATTTTAATAACCTCTTGTAAGCGATCATAAGAACGAGCTGCCAAAACCACTTTCGCTCCCTTCTCAGCGGCACGCAAAGCTATAGCTTCACCTATTCCCGATGATGCCCCCGTTACAATATATACTTTCCCAACCATTAAATTACTGGTTTAATACACTATCAATCAATTTACAAAATAATCAATAGGTAGTTCTTTTTTTTCTGTAAATAAAAAACTTCTCAAACGTTTTGCTTTGTAAAAGTATAATATCTAAGCACAAAACAAAACAATAAATAAAAATTTTATTTTTACTGTGCGCTTTTCATTGAAGCTACCAATATTTTCCGACCTATATTGCCGGCAATAAAGTAAGAATCTTTTTCCTGTTCCTGACAAAGAATCTTGTAATGCATGATACATAAGCTGGTAGCACAATCCTGTTTTTTTTTACTAATCCTATAAAAAATCCAGTAGAATTAACCGTTTATGATTAGTTTTGTCGGATAAAACAGCAGATTATGGCAAAAAATAACGGCATTACAGATCTTCGTAATTTCAACAAGCGTGGTATTTTCAATCCACTCCTCCTCCAACCGTTATTAATATTTCTTTTTGTTTCCTTCCTTTTGCCGGCTGTTTCATACAGTCAAACCAAATATAAAAACAATAACAACCTGCAAAACAATAACCTTCCCAAGCCGGATAGTATTGAGATACCATTTATTGATTCGGTAATAACCCTTATCAATTATTCCATGCCTGCAAAGACTTCATTTTTATACTTTGTCATTCATGATAATGAGAAGACGGCTTCCTATACTGCAATGGAAGCACTTTGTAAATTCGGAGGCGTTTATTTAGAATTTAAGAACAGTGGTACATATTTTGTATCATTTTTGATGGACTCGGTGCGATACACTTTCAACCCAAACCGTATTTTCACCCTTCAGGGTGCAGAAAACACACTGGAGGAACATGGCCCTTGCAACCCACTTGTTGCATGGATTGTTTACCAACTGGGCAATAACATGGCTGAGTTGCTCCTTGCCGACAAGAGCATGATCATTACGCTGCATAACAATCGCGACGAGGGTTTTTCTATTCATTCGTATCACGAGGAATACAAGCCTGTTGAGGGTTTTTCTGCTGTACATATCAATCCGGATCACGACCCCGATGATTTTTATTACGTCAACGACACCAATGACTTTAACTATATTAAATCATTAAATTTCAATGTTGTACTACAGAGCAATAAAGAGATGATCAACGACGGTTCAGTGTCGGTATGGGCTGCCATGAAAGGGATTCCTTATATAAATATTGAAGCGGAGCATGAACACTATGAAGAGCAGATAGAGATGCTGGAAGCGATTTTGCCTTTAATACGC
>JAVVFR010000326.1:0-2400 GCA_032250595.1 Bacteroidales bacterium
GAACCCGAACTCAAAACTAATAATACCAAAATAACTACTATGGAAAAAATGGATTTAGAACGATTGAAAATTTCTATTTTACATTTTGAACTAATAGTGCAAGTAAGCCTTTTTAAATAATTAATTAACATATCAATACCCCCAATTTATTCTCTTAATGATTAATTCCTGCATAGATTAAAAAGTAACCCTGAAATTCAACTTTTATTTACCTGTTTTTCAATTTATTATATGTTTTTATTAAATTATTACTTTAATTATAATTTTATTAACAGCCTTGCTCGGTTAATAGATTAAAATATGCCGGTAATGGAATGCCAGTATGGCATGGCGTGAAAATAAACCGGTCAGTTCATGGATATGAACCTGACCGGTTTTTACCCCAAATACACCCAGAAGCGTATTCTTATATATTTTTATGAGATATTCTCAATCTCTAAATTGCTATCGTATAATCGTTATTGTACCGTATCGTCTGGATTTTTCCCCTCCGTTACTGACCCCTTGCCAAATCGTACCATCAATAAATATCGCCTCTGCTTTCCAAACATATACATCTTGCGGGGCAGGATCACCATTTATGGTTCCATCCCAATAATCGGCCGGCATACCATCAACAACTTTATCGGATTCCCATATTTTATTACCCCATTGATCGTATACTGCGATATAAAAAGATTCCAGCCCTACGCCTTTAGGTTCAAATCTCCTTACAGATTCTGATGGATTATCAGGTGCAATAGCATTGGGCATAAAGAGTCCTTTAACATAATCAATTTTTAACATTTTTGAGATCTCTGCACTGCATCCAAATTGATTTATAGCCACCAACGATACATTGTAACTGCCGTTATGCTGATAATAATGAACCGGGCTTACATCATAGTAATAGCTACCATCGCCCATATCCCATACAAACTGATGTGCTACTGTATCAATAGTTAAATTTTCAAATTCGACTTTACCTGAGTTTAGCGGTGTATTCATATATGCAAAGCCAAAATCAGGAACCGGAGAAGGATTAACTAAAACCACATCAGGAACATTCAGCGTGTCAGCACAAAAACTGTTAAGTGTTGCTATCAGTTTTACAGAATACTTTCCCGGTACACTGTAAGTGTGTGAAGGATTTTGAACCGTTGAAGTTTGACCATTTCCAAAATCCCATGTGTATTGTGTCGCATTCACACTGGTATTTATAAAAGTGATATCAAAAGGGGCACATCCTTCGAAAGGCCCGAGATTAAAATCTGCTTTTGGAGCTTCATAAACCTGGTAGTTAACAGCTGTTGAAGTATCGGAGCAGCCATATTGATTATATGCAATAAGGACAATAGGATAAGTGCCTGATGTATCATAAACAACGTTTGGATTCACCATAGTAGATGTTTGCCCATTTCCTAAATCCCAATAGTATGACGTTGATCCTTGAGATAAATTCACTATATCAACAGAAACGGGATACCCACAACTAACCGGTGGATTATTGCTGGTAAACTGACTGACAGGAGATGGCAGTGCAGTGACAATAAATGTAGCAGAGTCTTTACAGCCCCATACATTGGTTGTTACTAATTTAACATTATAATTGCCTTGATTCACAAACGTATGTGATGGGGAGGGAGAGACAGATATTGTTCCGTCATTAAAATCCCATACATTATAATTTGCATTTAAACTGGTGTTGTTAAAAGTGACCGTAAAAGGTGAACAACCAATAGTATCAGAAGGGAAGAATGAAGATTCCGGTGTTGGATGAACCACTACCGGCATTGAAATTGAATCAACACAAGCTGTTCCTAAAGCTGTCCCTGTCATCACTACATGATATACACCGGGTGATGTATATTGATGTATAGGGTTACTGTTGTTTGAAGAATTTCCATCTCCAAAGTCCCATGAGAGCCCTGAGAGCGGTGATGACATATTATTAAAATGTATTGCTTCTCCTAAACAAACGGTGTCATTCACGGCAGCAATACTGATTGAAGGCCCTTGTGCAACTGTAATGTTAATCCATGAAGTATCGGCACTGCATCCATCATCAATCAACATCATCGCCTGGTATGTGCCTGAGTTATGGTATGTATGTATTGGATTAACGGCGTTAGAAAAATTCCCATCTCCGAAATCCCAATATATACCGGCTGATGAATTGGAATAGTTATGGAACGTTACTGTCAATGGAGAACAACCGGAAACCGGTGTTGCCATAGCCACTGCATTGAGTGAATTCGGATGAACCAAAACAGATTGATAAGCAGTATCACTGCCACAATGATTCTCCACCACCATAATAATGGTAAAAGTTGTATCAATATTTGTTGTGTATATATGCTGCATGGGTTGCACCAATGTAGATGTATTTCCATCACCAAAATCCCAAAAATAAGATGTACT
>JAVVFR010000326.1:2410-2617 GCA_032250595.1 Bacteroidales bacterium
ACGAGATATTTCCTATCGATACCGGCAGTGGAGAGCATCCACTTGTGGGGTTGATACCAAAATTTGCAGTTGGAGCATTCGCAACCATAACCGGATGCATAAAATTGCTTGTTCCACATACATTTGATATAGCAAAAGTGATGTTATAAGTAGTATCATTAGCGACAACCGGAGAATTAAACACTTGTGCTCCGGGATTAAGCTGAT
>JAVVFR010000327.1:0-2598 GCA_032250595.1 Bacteroidales bacterium
AGAGCACCGCCCCTATATCCAGATCTCCGGCACGGGTACCCATCATCAGGCCCTCGATAGGAGTAAATCCCATTGAAGTATCTACCGATCTGCCATTTTTTATAGCAGTGATAGATGCACCGTTACCCAGATGGCAGGTTATAATTTTCATCTCTTCCCAGTTTTTTCCTAAAATATCAGCCGCTTTTTGAGCTACAAACTTATGGCTGGTACCATGAAATCCATACCTTCTGATATTATACTTTTCATAATACTCATAAGGGATAGCATAAAGGTAGGCACTGGGGTCCATGGATGCATGAAACGAGGTATCGAATACTGCTACCTGAGGCACTTCAGGAAGGATTTGTTCTACAGATAGGATTCCTTTTAAATTGGCAGGGTTATGCAAAGGGGCCAACTCTATTAGTTTCTCTATCTCATTTTTAACATTTTCATTGACACGCACACTCTCAGTAAAAGACTCTCCACCGTGGGCTACACGATGACCCACAGCAGCAATTTCATCAATACCCTTTATAACACCATGAGAAGGATGCACCAACAATTCAAGGATAATATGAATGCCGGTCTGATGGTCGGGAATAGGTTTCACGACATTAAACTTATCGAGGTTCTTTGGTTTATGTGTTAATTCAGCATTATCACTTCCCACACGTTCAACAATCCCTTTAGCAAGAAGATCTGCATCATGCTCCATATCAATAAGTTGATATTTGATAGAAGAACTTCCACAGTTAAGAACAAGAATTTTCATATTTTTTTTCAATTATAAACAGTTATACAACATTTAATTTATTAACAGACTTCTGATTAGCGGTAATCGCTACCAGATTCACTATATCATCAACAGAGCATCCTCTCGACAAATCGTTGACAGGAGCTGCCATACCTTGCAATATTGGACCAACGGCCTGAGCACCTGCAAGGCGCTGCACCAGCTTATAAGCGATATTCCCTGTTTCGAGCGAAGGAAATACCAATACATTGGCTTTGCCTGCAATAGGACTGCCGGGAGCTTTGCTCTTACCTATCGATTCGATGATGGCAGCATCGGCTTGCATCTCACCATCGATGATCAATGAGGGGTCGGCTTTTTTCACCAACGCGGTAGCCGCAATCACTTTATCAACCATAGGATGTTTTGCACTGCCTTTGGTAGAGAAGCTAAGCATCGCCACACGAGGTATGATACCTGCAATATCACGGGCTGTCTCAGCAGTGCTTATAGCTATCTGTGCCAACTCTTCAGCAGTAGGGTCTGGATGAACGGCACAGTCGGCAAAGACCATAATGCCATTATCCCCAAAAGCGATATTTTCAAGCAACATAATAAAAGCCCCTGACACAACACTGATTCCGGGCTTTGTCTTTATTATCTGAAAAGCAGGTTTCAACACTTTACCGGTGGCATTCATGGCACCGGCTACCTCTCCATGGGCACTGCCATCCTTGATAAGCAACGTTGACAGATAGAGCGGATCTTCAACCAATACTTTTGCCTCTTCCAGTGTTAATCCTTTATGTTTTCGTATAGCATAAAGCATCTCTGCATACCGCTCTTTGTCCCCGTAAGTAATAGGATCGATAATAGTTGCAGAGGAAAGATGATCCAACGACTCGTTCATTGCATATTGCTCTATTATCAACCTGTTTCCTATCAGAATAATCTCTGCCAGTTGCTCGGCTATGATGATATTAGCGGCTTTTAACGTACGTTCTTCGTTGCCTTCCGGTAAAACAATCGTCTTCTTTGCTGCCCTGGCACGTGAACGTATATCTTCAATCAATTTCATTTACGTAGTTGTAATTTGTTATAAAAATAAACCTCACACCTGTTTATCTATGAATTTGCAATGGTTGCAATCAATTAAAAACATGGATGTGGCATATCTTTGGAAAATATCAGCCAAAAGTAAAAACTATTCATTACTGTTCCTAATGAATTTCAAAAAACTTAACATAAGTAATTCGCAGCTCATCATTAATCCTTATTTTTGCAGCAAGCTACAACCATTATCGCTTTACGCATCGGTTGCAGATAACGCCAACAAAGGAAAATATCTACTGGCCCGCAGGAAAGAAAAGCAGACATTATGCAACATGGGGATACCATCACCGGATTTTATGTTAAAACAGTACCTTTCATTCAACAAGTATTAAATACCGATACCGGTTTTTCTCATAACGACAATAACTTTTCCAGTACTCCTTCCGTAGAGATGCCACATTTCTTTACTTCAAAAGAGATACCAAAAAACGATGATACTTTTCACCCAACGCCCATAAATACAGAAAACAACGATTGGGTATACGGCAGTTTTGTATTGATGCTGCTTTTTATCCTTGCCATAAAATGGATCTACCCAGCAAGGGTAAAGCAGATGTTGAATGCTTTTACACTTCCCAAAAACAGGAAGTTATTCACACGCGACGGCAACCTCCATAATGAAGGGTTCTCGGTGCTTTTCATTTTTCTTGCGGTTATCACTTTTAGTTTATTGGTACTTTTCTCCTTACAATCTTTTAATATTCTGCCTTCAACTTTATCATCCGAAATGAAAGTCAATTACTATTTTAGCTTTTTACTGCTTTCGG
>JAVVFR010000328.1:0-2593 GCA_032250595.1 Bacteroidales bacterium
ACGCTTCACCATCATCTTTTGCTTTAATCCATTCGTTCAGTGCTTCTTTGGTTTCTGATGCAACGCCGTTATTCAGCAACAGCTCCATGCGTTCTTGAATACGGCTTCTCAGTTTATTGACACCAAGTGCCATACCAAACCCGTATTCAGCATTGTCTTCAAACAGGCTGTTTGCCCAAGCAGGGCCATGGCCGTGTTGGTTTTCAGAGTATGGTGTTGAGGGTGCTGAACCACCATAGATAGATGAGCATCCTGTGGCATTGGCAATCATCATCCTGTCACCATACAGCTGTGTGATAAGTTTAATATAAGGTGTCTCACCACAGCCGGCACAGGCGCCGGAGAATTCAAATAGTGGCTGTGCAAACTGGCTGTTCTTTAGTGATTTATACTTGTCAACAGGAGTTTTATAGCCTACCTGTTCCTGCATATAGTTCCAACGCTCGATCTCTTTAGTTTGTGTACCAAGGGGTTGAAGCAACAGCGCCTTCTCTTTCGATGGACATACATCCTCACAGTTTCCGCAACCGGTACAATCCAGGGTGCTTACTTGCATCCGGAATTCAAGCCCTTGATATGCTTCACCTTTCATCTCCAGCGTTACAGTATCTTTTGGTGCTGTGGCTCTCTCTTCAGCAGTAAGAAGGAAAGGACGAATGGCTGCATGAGGACATACATAGGCGCACTGGTTACACTGGATGCAGTTTTCCGGTATCCACTCCGGTACATTTACAGCAATACCACGCTTTTCATACCTTGTAGTGCCAGAAGGGAACGTGCCATCAGCACGGTCAATAAAAGCACTTACCGGAAGATCATCGCCCCTCATAGCATTGATAGGCTCAAAAACATTGCGGATAAATTCCGGAACATCATTCGTTGGTGGGGTCTCCTTTATCTCAATAGTAGCCCATGATGATGGAATATCCAGTTTCTCTACATCCCCACCACGGTCAACAGCAGTGTGGTTCATCTTAACGATGTTTTCTCCTTTACGCCCAAAAGTCTTGATGATCGCTTCTTTCATCTCCTTCACAGCGAGGTCGTAAGGTATCACATTGGAGATTTTAAAGAATGCCGACTGCATGATCGTATTCGTTCGTCCGCCAAGACCGATCTCTTCAGCAATCTTTGTCGCATTGATAATATAACATTGAATATGCTTCTCAGCGATATACTTCTTCATATGATCAGGAAGGCGATCCTTTGTCTCTTCTGCATCCCAGATACTGTTGAGAAGAAAAGTGCCATTCTCTTTCAACCCTCTGAGCATATCGTATTTATTGAGATAGGCAGGTACGTGACAAGCAACAAAATCGGGTGTGTTAACAAGGTAGGGTGCTCTGATCTGTTGATCACCAAAGCGGAGGTGAGAAGTAGTAACACCACCGGATTTCTTGGAGTCATAAGCGAAGTAAGCCTGACAATATTTATCGGTAGTTTCACCGATGATCTTAATAGAATTTTTGTTTGCTCCCACCGTACCGTCGGCGCCAATACCATAGAATTTACCACTGAAAGTACCTTTTGGCAGCACACTCACTTCCGGGACTATAGGCAGTGAGTGGAAAGTAACGTCATCAACAATACCTATAGTAAACTGGTTTTTAGGCTCTCCTCTTTTAAGGTTTTCAAATACAGCGATGATCTGTGATGGAGTTGTATCTTTGGAACTAAGTCCATATCGTCCGCCAACGATCAAGGGAGCATCAGCTTTACCGTAAAACAAGTCTTTAACGTCCAGATAGAGGGGCTCCCCATTAGCTCCCGGCTCTTTGGTGCGGTCGAGAACAGTAATACGTTTTACAGATTTAGGCAGTACATTGAAGAAATATTTAGCTGAAAATGGCCTATACAGATGCACGATGATCAACCCGGTTTTTTCGCCTTTGGCGTTGAGATGGTCAACCACTTCCCTGATAGTTTCTGTCACAGAGCCCATGGCGATGATGACATTCTCTGCGTCAGGCGCACCGTAATAAACAAATGGATGGTACTCCCTGCCACAAAGCCGGGAGACTTTTTGCATATAATGTTCCACGATATCCGGAATAGCATCATAGTATTTGTTGGCTGCTTCGCGCGTCTGGAAGTAGATGTCCGGGTTTTGTGCTGTGCCACGTGTGACAGGATGTTCAGGGTTGAGTGCATTGTCGCGGAAAGCTTGTAGTGCTTCCTGATCGATAAGAGGTGCTAAATCTTCGTTTTCAAAGTATTCTACTTTCTGTATCTCGTGTGATGTCCTGAACCCGTCAAAGAAATGCAGGAAGGGCATCCGTGCTTTGATAGCAGCAAGGTGCGCTATGCCACCGATATCCATAATCTCTTGCACGCTGCCTGTTGCCAGTAAGGAAAAACCGGTTTGGCGGGTGCTCATCACATCACTGTGATCACCGAAGATCGATAGCGCCTGAGCCGCTAAAGAACGAGCCGATACGTGAAATACTCCCGGAAGTAACTCGCCAGAGATCTTATACATATTCGGTATCATCAGCAATAATCCCTGTGAAGCAGTGAAAGTGCTGGCCAGTGATCCCGCTTGCAGTATGCCATGGATGGCTCCTGATGCTCCCCCTTCCGACTGAAGCTCGGT